>NZ_JBZQJF010000028.1:0-79109 GCF_059905295.1 Mangrovibacterium sp. | reverse complement strand
TAGCCCTAGCCATTGTTGGTATACCTGTAACTGAAAACTAAGTCCTTGTTTTACAATTAGTATTAGACTAAGTTACAACATAATCCTCCGCCAGTAAACAGTATTTGTGTGTTTCGTAATATGTTTAATACCTGTATTTTTTCACATATGGTAAAAAATAGTTGAAAAATAAGTGGTATGGCGGAAAGGTTGGAATGGCAGAACGAGGCAGTTGAAAACGGCATCATCTGAGGGGAAAAACTATTCGAAAGTTTGGAGCTTTGGAAAAGGGGTGATTACAAACTCTCCCCAATAACCCGGATTCAATATTTAACGTCGTGTCAGGCTCCCCTTCGGCTGCCGCGGTACATATAGTAGGTCATTACCAGCTCCAGCGCTCGTTTGATGGCCAGGTTAATTTGCAGTTCTTCGTTGGCCAGTTTAAAATCGATGGCGGCCAGTTGCATATAATACTCGGTCATGACCGGAGCTTTTAAAAGCACTTTGGGCTGCAGTTGTGCAAAGTTGGGTGTTTCCTTGATGGCTTTGCAGCTTACCAGGCGGCTTTGTCCTTGTTTATCGTGGTTAGTGGCATAACCAAACAGGCGACAAATCAGCCCGCGATACGTATATTCCGAACAGCTTCCGGCATGGCCTAGGGCTGAAAAGAGAATGCACAGGTCGTTGGCCGGAAGTTGCTCCAGTCGATCGTACACTTCATCAGCTTTCCCTTCTTTGAAAAGATGATAAGCTAAGGGTAAAAACTCCAGCGGACTGGCTGAGATATCCTTTTTTAAACAGCAATGGTGGCATTTCGACGCACAGGTGATGCCACTCTTATTACTAAACTTTTCAGTGTGCAAAGCAGCGTTTTTCAAGACTTTTTGCACGCGTTGAACCTTTCTATACATAGAAATTACGCACAAATAAAAAATAAAACATAAAATGTAAAGGGACGTTTTCTCCGGGATGGATATCCGCGGATGACGGGCGCAAATCTACAAATTAGATGAATTCGTTATTCTGTCTATCTTAAAAATATTTACAGGCCGGGGTAATTAAAACTGGAAGTAGATAAATTGCTGGATGTCTGACTGCGAAACGGCCTGTATAATCAGGACCAGCACAACACAAACAAGAATTTGAGTGACCGGATGTTGCTTGATGAACCATCCCCGGATCCTTTCTTTTTCGTTAAAAGGAAACCAAATTAGCAGAAAGCCCAGCAATAATACAAAGACGGTTGGCAGGTAAGCCGAGGCACCCTCCGGCGTGAGTTGGGGAATGAAATGCTGCCTGATCTGGAAAAACATGTGGTAGATCTTTTCCTCGCTTTCGGCCCGAAAAAAGACCCAGGCAACGCTGACCAGCTGAAAGGTGAAAAAGATGGCGAGGTACTTCCGTAGTTTTGGGAATTTTGCTTTGGCTCGTTTGAAAGGCGCCAACAGCTTTTCGATGGCCAGGCCAATGCCGTGAATCCCTCCCCAAATAATGAAATGCCAGCTTGCTCCGTGCCACAAACCGCCCAGAAGCATGGTAATAATCAGGTTGAAATACATGCGTAGTTTGCCTTTACGATTTCCGCCTAAAGGAATGTACAGGTAGTCGCGCAGCCACAGCGATAGCGAGATATGCCAACGATGCCAAAAATCAGTCAGGCTTTGAGCGCGGTACGGGGCGTTAAAGTTGACCGGAATTTTGTAGCCCAGGATGAGTGCCAGGCCAATGGCAATATCAGTATAACCCGAAAAGTCGCAATAAATCTGAACGGAATAGCTGTAAATGGCCAGTAGGTTTTCGAGGCCGGAGTACGAGCCGGGTGCATCAAAAACCCGGTCAATTAAGTTGAGGGCCAGGAAATCGGCAATAACCAGTTTCTTGAAAAGTCCTTTCAGAATCAAAAAGGTTCCATGGCTCAATTCTTCAGCTGTTAGCCGGTATTGTTGGTATAGCTGCGGAATAAAGGCGGCAGCACGAACAATGGGACCGGCCACCAATTGGGGAAAAAAGCTGAGGTAAAAACTGAAGTCTAGTGGGTTTCTCACCGCTTCAACTTTGTGTGTTCTAACATCCGACAGGTAGCTGATGGCCTGAAAAGTGTAGAATGAAATACCAATAGGCAGCACAATGGTGTGTACATCGGCCATACCTGCCGAGACCTGGTTCAACAACCAGCCCAGCCAGTTGAAAACCGTGTAGCTGGTTCCGAAAAACTGGTTGATACTCTCGGTGAAAAAGTAGGTGTATTTGAAGTAGACGAGTAGCAGCAGGTTGAAGCTGACGGAGACAATCAGCCAAAATCGGGTCTTGCGGTAGCGGGCAATCAACATGCCGAATCCGTAGTTCGACAAGCACGAAAACACCAGTAACGACAAGAAAGCACCATTGATTTGGTAATAGATATACCAGCTGACAACCAGCAGATAGCTGTTGCGAAGAATGCTTTTGCGATAGAAGAAACTATACAGAGCCAGTATAATTGCAAAAGCAACCCAAAAAGCGATACCGGTGTAGAACAGCGGTCGGTTTTCGTTGTAGTGGAGGAGTTGTTCTGCTATTTTTCGTAGTTGTTCGTCCATGCAAGTTGCTGCTGGTTCTCAAATTCCCGGATCAGCAGGCGGGCCATTTCGTTCCCGACTTTTTCGCCGCCTTGTTCCGAGAAATGAATATAGTCTTTTCTGCCCAAAGGAGGATTGGCATTCACCCATTTAATCATACTTCCCGAGCCGCCCATAAACAGCTCGAGATCCCAAAAGATACAATTGTTCTTTTCGGCAATTTCTTTTTGTATTTGCTTAATCTCGGCAATGTTTTTATACGACTGAAACTCTCCCTCGACACGTTTAGCCATATCCGAAACTCCAACAAGGATGATTGGAATTTGTGGGCATAGTTCTCGGATAATGTGGATCTGTTTTGTCAGTTTATTGGCGAAGTTGTGATTTCCCGGAGTGTAATAGGGCACAACATTTACCCCGAATTGTAAGATGAATAAATCCGGTTTCAGCTCGTTCATCATGGTCTTCAAATCCTTGGGTGCTGAACTGCTGAACGGTGGATAAGCCAGTCCGCGTAAGGCAATATTATCGACAAAAATCCCCCAGGGGCTGTCGAGTGATAAGCCGGCAACCCATAAACTGTCGTTGGTGTTGAATTTGATCTTTAAATCATCCGGAGTTTGGGCAAAATGAAGCTGAATGCTGGTGGTCTTCGTGACCGAGTCGGTGGCTGCTTCATAAACCGGATTGGTTGAATCCAGACATTCAACTTTGACCGAATCGCTTCCATAGTAAAACAGCTGGACTTGTTGGTAATCGTTTTTCGGATCCAGAAATTTTAACCTGTTAATGCGGAACCACCAATCGGTTTGCTCGGGAGCAAGAGCCAATGCTGTTCTAAAGAGCACACTCTTGTTGCGGGTGCCCATCTCCTTGATTGGGATATTTTGCCAATTACCGGAGGTGGTCATGATGAGTTGATGGGCAGGATTGTAATATTGGTCGGGGGCAATCAGGCCCGGACCATGACCGCCGTAGCGTTGTTGTAATTGTTTACGTAAAGCCGATGTGATTTGATCGCCCTCAATTTGCGAATCGCCGTAATAGAAAATTCGCAGTTGCCTGTGCGTTGAAGCTAAGGTATGGAGCTTATTGGCCAGTTGTTCAAGCCTGATGGTATCGGCTGGCGAATAAACAAGCCCGGAGCTTTGTGTCGGGACAGGAATTGCTGGTCGGGGAGCTTCCGTGGGAATTGCTGTTGTGTCGGTTGAAATCGTATCCGGAAGAATTGCCACTCGATCCGGTTGTTGAATGATTGGCGGATTCGCAGGTGGAGTGGATTGCTCTGTTGGCAAGGTGAATTGAGCTTCGGACACAATTTTGTTTTCCTGGTTTCTTTCTGATCGGTAAAAAGAAACCAGGAAAAGTAAAATTAGTACAGTTGCCAGGAATAAAAAGGCCCGAAAAGGTTTCATACTCAAGAATTCGACTTTGCTAAATGTAGTATGAAAATCGGGTCTTTGCAAATCCCTCAAAGGCTAAAAAAGCAGAGTCTGTTTAGCCCTTGGGTTGTATTTTTAGCTTCTGTCCGGGTTTGATGGTATTTCCGCTCATATTGTTCAGACGCATGATATCCTGGTTTGAAACTCCCGGGAAGCGGCGTGCGATCGACCAAAGTGAATCTCCGCTGCGAACGGTGTAGTAAACAAACTTGCCGTCGGAGCTGATCTGCTCGGAAGCGCTGGCATGGCTGGTCACCTTAACACGGCTTGATTTTGCGTAAGCATCACCTTTGCCGCTGGGCACATAAATCACCACTTTTTGCCCTACACGAATTAAGTTATGGCGAATATTGTTCCAATAACGAAGGTCGTTAATACGAACATGAAAATGGTTGGCAATATAACCCAGGTTATCACCTGATTTTACGGTATAAACAATCCGGTCTTTGCCGTTTACGCTGGTTCCGGCATAATAGCCTCTTTCTTTCGGAACCTGAATCTCATTGTTCGGGAAGAATTCATTTCTGCGTAAAGCATACACCTGGTCTTCCATATCAATGAATTCCGGAATTTTCTCCAGAGGAAGTCGTAGCGCATAAGGTTTATTCGACTTAGCCGGAATAATATCAAGTCGGTATTGCGGGTTGAGGCTTTCTAACTCCTCAATCGGAATATTTAAAACCTCTGATATTTGCTTGAAATGTACATAGTTATTGACCTCGATGGTATCCGTTACAATAGGAAAATCAGGGTAACGAGGCGTCAGGTTGTGCTGTTGGTAGAAGTTCATCACGTAAGCTGCAGCAATAAAGGCAGGCACGTAACCTCTGGTTTCGCGTGGCAGGTAGTAGTAAATCGACCAGTAATTACGGGCTCCGCCAGCACGGCGAATAGCTTTGTTCACATTCCCCGGGCCACAGTTGTAGGCCGCAATCACCAAATGCCAGTTTTTATAAATCTTGTATAAGTCGCTAAGGTATTTTGCGGCTGCTTCAGATGATTTTTGCGGATCCCGGCGTTCGTCAACAAAAGTGCCAATATCCAGTTTATACATTTTACCGGTTCCGTACATGAACTGCCACAGGCCAACAGCATTAGCCCGCGAACGAGCAGTTGGGTTGAGTGCCGATTCAATTACCGGCATATATTTCAATTCTTGCGGCAGGTTATACTCGTCAAGCTTCTCCTCAATCATTGGAAAATAGAAGCTGGATAAGCCCAGCATCATTTCAGTAAGCTCGTGACGACGCTGGGTGTAAAGCTCGATGAAATTCTTAACTGTTTTGTTGAATGAAAGATCGACAAATGAGTCGATGCTTTGCAAACGTTGAATGTATACCGAGTCCGGTAAGGATGCTGCATCACTATCCACGGAGTCATCCTGAAAAAAGTCGGTGTCGTATGAATTTTGAATATACCAGGAATGGTAAAGGCTGTCCATTTGCTCGGCGAACAGGTCGTTCAGGTTTTCATCCGGATAAGCATATTTGGATTCGTAGCCGTTAATGGTATCCAACGACAGGACTTCAATTCGTTTGATTTGTTTCAGGTTGACTCTTTCGTCGCTGTCCGCATGCGCCGAATAACCTATAATTGTGCTCAACAGAGCTAAAATAATTGCTTTCTTCATTCTCTCACTCTCTCTTTCTCTCAGTGTTTAAAATCTAAATTGTACATGAACCCCGGGGAGAGCTTTGCCTTGACAATACATCGGACCTGGTGTCCAGTTCATCGTCAAGTCATCCCCGATGTCAAAATTGAAAAAATGTGCATCAACTGTGGCATCGATGATGTTTAATGCATAAAATCCGGCGGTCAGGATGATCATGAAATCCCTATTCCTTCTGGCCCCGTCTTTGGCATTTTTTAACCTGGTGGTAAATTGCGAAACCTGGCTGGCATTATTCCAGTCCCAGTTTCCCTCAATCACCAGTTTTTCATATGAGTTCGAATTTGGATCATCGTCAATAATATCGGCGTAAGCCTGTTTGTACAACACGTAATAGTTGTTGTTCCAGTTGATGGCGTATCCAAATGCGATGAAACCACCATATATTAACGGTAGTTTCCAATATTTCTTGTTGTAAATCTGTCCCAATCCCGGAAGTACGGCCGAATAAATGGTCGCTTTTCTTGGAGAGTGGACTGGTTTTACGTTTTCAACATTAACGGTGTCAGCTTCAGCTCGAAGCTCCTTTTGTGCAAACGAAGAAAATCCTGTCACTGCTAACAGGATTGTTAATATGAATATTCTTAAATGCCTCAACTTAGTTTTCTTTGACGATTTTTAGTGGCCCAGTTTGTCCAGAATACCCATAATTCGCTCTAAATCTTTAGGCGAAACAAAAGGGATAACGATTTTACCTTTCCCTTTATTATTCATGGCGAAGTCAACTTTAGTACTAAAAAATTGACTTAAGTGCTCCTTTAGCTCCCCGTATTCCTGCGGGTACTTTTCTTTTTGTTCTTTTTTTGCTGGTTCGGCCGGGTGATTGTTTGTCCCCAGGTTACGAACGATTTCTTCAACTTTCCGAACGGAAAGGTCTTCGTCCAGAATAAGCTCGTAAATTGACAGTTGATCTTCCGGGTTGGCAATATTAACCAAGGCACGGGCATGTCCCATGCTTATGGTTTTGTCGATAATGCCTTTTTGGATGAGCGTTGGCAATTTGAGCAAACGAAGATAATTGGAAATTGTTGAGCGTTTTTTCCCAACACGTTCACTCAGTACCTCTTGTGTTAGTTTGCATTCTTCAAGGAGGCGTTGGTACGAAAGTGCCACTTCAATGGCATCTAAGTCTTCCCGTTGAATATTTTCAACCAAAGCCATCTCCAGCATCCCATCGTCTTCAGCAGTACGAACGTAGGCCGGAACAGTTTCCAGACCTGCAATCTTCGATGCTCTGAAACGACGTTCACCGGCAATGATCTGATATTCATCGCCGTCAACTTTTCGCAGCGTTATGGGTTGGATAATGCCAAGCTCCTTGATGGAGGCAGCTAATTCCTGCAGGGCTGTTTCATCAAATTTTGTTCGGGGTTGAAAAGGGTTTGCTACGATCTTTTCAACCGGTATTTCATTGATCGATGACGACGAAGGAACTTCTCGTTGTTTGTCAGCATCATCTATTAAAGCGCCTAAACCTCTACCTAATGCACTTCTTTTAGCCATATTCTATTCAGCTCTTTTATTCAATTACTTTTTCAGAATTTTTGATCTTGGTCAGATCATTCTTTTGCAAAATCTCACGGGCCAAGTCCATATAGCTGGTTGCTCCTTTCGAGCTGGCATCGTACAATACTGCAGGGATACCGAAACTTGGGGCCTCGCTTAGTTTGATGTTACGGTTGATCAATGTTTCGAAAACCATATCACCAAAGTGGGTCCGGACTTCTTCCAACACCTGGTTTGCCAGGTTCAGACGAGAGTCGTACATGGTCAACAGGAATCCTTCAATTTCCAGCTCCGGGTTTAAGCGGGTTTGGATAATCTTGATTGTATTCAGAAGTTTTCCTAATCCTTCCAATGCAAAATATTCACATTGAACCGGGATGATGATCGAATCAGCCGCAGTCAATGCGTTTACTGTAATTAACCCAAGTGACGGAGAACAGTCAATCAAAATGAAATCATAGTCCTCACGAATCTGGTCAATCACCATGGTTAAAACCTTCTCGCGGTTTGGCAGGTTTAACATTTCAATTTCAGCACCTACCAAATCAATATGCGACGGGATCAGGTCAAGGCCATTAATTTCTGATTTCAGAATGATCTTCCGGGGGTCAATTTCTTCAACGATGCATTCGTAAATACTTGTCTTTACATTTCTCACGTCAAAGCCGATTCCGGAAGTGGCATTAGCCTGAGGGTCAGCGTCAATTATCAAGACTTTCTTTTCGAGTACAGCAAGGCTGGCAGCTAAGTTAATAGCTGTTGTGGTCTTACCAACGCCCCCCTTTTGATTTGCTAAAGCGATTACTTTTCCCATAGGTTTATTCCAGTGTTTTGCAGAGATTCAAAGTTAATATTTTATGCGAATATGCTTGTTCAGTTGAAAAATTAATCGATTCGATTCCGGAAGAGCCGGACGGACTTCCGCTGTATTGGGTCGGATGTTTTCTGGCTTTTTCGGATTGTGCAAAAATAACATTTTTTGTTTCGTATCGCCGGTTTTACAAAATTTAACAGGTCTTTTAACAAGTCTACATCGGGTCAATATCGGCATAAACAACCAGCCCTCCGTTGTTTGGAAGCGACTTCAACATTTTTATTTCTTCGAGAATTAATTTTTTGGATTGCCCCAGTTTCTGATCCCGTTCCAGCTTAATCCAGATTTCCTTTTGGTACCAGCTTTGAATTCGTCCAACCAGCGGATATTCGGGACCCAGAATGTTGAACCCGAATGTCTTGCGAAGGCGAATAGCTAATTGTGTTGCTGCCATATTCAGGCGGTCGCGGTTTCTGTGTTTTACCACAACCTTTGTTAATCTGTAGTAAGGAGGGTACCGGAACATTTTTCGCTCGTTCATTTGTGTGTTGAACAGGCGGGTGAAGTCGTTGGCAACAACGTCGAGCAGTACCGGGTGCTCGGGCTGGGTGGTCTGAATGATGACCTTTCCTTGTTTGTTTTTGCGACCTGCCCGGCCGCTCACTTGGGCAATAAGTTGGTAGGATCGTTCAAACGACCGGAAGTCGGGGTAGTTCAGCAACTGGTCGGCATTGAGAATGCCAACCACACTAACGTGGTCAAAATCGAGCCCCTTGGTGACCATTTGCGTACCCACCAAGATATCGATCTGTTTGCTTTCGAACTGGTAAATCAAACGTTCATAGGCTTTCTTGCCTCGTGTGCTATCCATATCCATGCGGGCAATACGAGCCTCAGGGTACAGAATCGATAATTCTTCTTCGATTTTTTCGGTTCCGAATCCACGCGTTTTTATTTCAGTTGACTGGCAATCTGGGCAATTCCCCGGCATGGTTTGCGTGTGCCCGCAATAATGGCAAACCAGCGCCCCCAGGTTTTTATGGTAGGTGAGGCTGACATCGCAGTTTTTGCACTTCGGAATCCAGCCGCAGGTACCGCATTGCAGGTAAGGTGCAAAGCCACGCCGGTTTTGAAAAAGAATAACTTGCTCTTCTTTCTGCAAAGCGGTCTCAATAGCTTCAAACAAATCGAGCGTTAGCATCGATTTCATTTGCTTGCGCTTGGTGGCTAACCTTACATCGGCAATCTGAATTTCCGGCAGGCTGATGTTCTGGTATCGCTGTGTAAGTTCAACCAAGGCATATTTGCCGGTTTTATTGTTGAAATAGCTTTCGAATGATGGCGTTGCAGAACCCAGAATAACTTTGGCCCTGTGTATTTGGGCAAGCACAACCGCCACATCGCGGGCGTTGTACCGCGGTGATGGATCAAACTGCTTATAGCTGTTTTCGTGTTCCTCGTCGACAATAATCAGCCCAAGGTTCCGAAAGGGAAGGAGGGCTGCCGAACGCGCACCAATAATAATTTGGAACGATTGCTCCCGCTCGTGTAAGGTGTTGAACCAAATTTCAACGCGTTCCGAGTCGTTAAAGCGTGAATGGTAAATCCCTGCTTTGTTGCCAAAGGCACGTTTTAGCCGGTTGATGAGCTGGGTCGTCAGGCCAATTTCAGGTACAAGGTAAAGCACCTGTTTTCCTTGTTGTAGTTGCTCTTCAATCAGTTTAATGTAAACTTCGGTTTTACCGCTCGAGGTAACCCCGTGGAAAAGTACCGGTTTGCCCGTAGCGCAGGCTTCCTGAATTTCATTAAAAGCCTGAGATTGCACCTCACTTAGGTCGAATATTTTTTGCTCTTCGTTGTACTCCAGATCCAGACGCCCAACTTCAATTTCCTGAAGATGCAGAAAATCTTTCTCCAGAAGGGCTCGCAGAACACCTTCAGAAATACCTGTTTGCTCCAGTAAATCCTTTTTGGCCAGGTTGGGGCGTTTCTCCGGGTGATACAAAGTTTCGGCAAGGAAGAACTCCAGTAGTTGCTGTTGTTTTTTGGCTTTCTTCAAACTTTCCAGCGCCTCGCGAATGGCCTGTTCCGTAGCTAGGTTGGGGTGAAGAAAGATGAAGGGCTGAACCTTGGCTGAGTAGTTATCCTGGATTTTCTCTTCAATTAAAACAGCATTCTTCTCCAGCAGTAGTTTTAAGGTTGAAAGGGCTGATTTTTTCCCTAAAAACTTATTGATACTTTGGATGTTTGTTTGACCATGCCCTTGTAACATCAGCAGTAAGGCTTCTTCTTCTCCCGGTAAATTTTCGGGAATCTGATAGTTCGGGTTAAAGCTAACCTTGGTCTGGCTTTCCAGTTTCAGAGCCGAGGGAAGTGCTGCTTTGTAGACTTCGCCAAGTGTGCAGCAATAGTAGTCGACCATCCATTCCCAAAGAATGATTTGCGCCGGCGTAACAACCGGCTCCATATCTAAAATTGCATCAATGTCCTTTAGGTCGAACGTACCGGTAGGCATGTTGTTATGCAACCGGTAAACCAATGCTGAAAAAAACTTGCGGGCACCAAATTGCACAACCACACGAACTCCAACTTTAATATTGGGCTGAAGATCGAATGGAATACGGTAGGTGAACAAATCTCCTAACGGCAGTGGTAATATGACGTCGGCATATAGATGTTCTGTCATGGGAGTACAAACTTCGCAAAAAATCGGGTTTAATTTTAGGGGAAAGTACAATATTTGGTGGATAGGATTAGTTTTTGAGTTAAACGGATGAGGTAAGTAGGAAAGTTAAGTTCATAGTTAAAAATTTAATTGAAGAAACAATGAAAATTCAACAAACAAAGTGGTTGGTCCTATTTTGGTTAGTCTTTGGGCTTGCTTGTAGTACCTCAACAAAAAAGGAAAGTACAACAGAAAATGTATCCACGGAAGTTAAAGCCGAAGAGTCACAAGTGCTTGATTCCCTTTCGAAAAAGGTTGATACTGCAAAAGCGAAAATTGATCAAACGTCCAAAGAATTGGATGATTTGATGAAAGACATTAGTAAATAAAATTAAAAGCAGGAACTCAATGAAAAGTTTAAAAATACAATTGATGGTGGTGGCCTTATTGGTAGCCGTTTCTTCTTTTGGTCAGGTTGATCAGGCTCAGAAGAAAATGAAAGAAGGAAAAGCAAAGGTTGAGAAACAGGAAAAACAAATCGATAAGAAGCAGAAGGAGTCTCAGGAAGCTGTACAAAAAGCAGAAGATAAAGCAGGAAAGGAGAAAGTGAAGGCAAATGAGGAAGTTGCAGGCCGCAAGAGCGAGCTTGAGTCAGATGCACAAGAGAAGGTTAACCAAGGTAATGCTTACGGAAAAAACAAAGCAGCGGAAGGTGCAGATTTTGGCCGTTTACGTTCGGAAGAAGCTAAATCGCAGTATAAGGCTAAGCAGAAAGAACTGGATGGTACTTTAACTAATGGTACGAATAAAGTTACTGATGCTCGCGCAAAGATCGAAGATGCTGAGAAGAATCTGGAACAAGAGCGAAAGTCTAAAAAAATTACAGAAGAAGAGTATCAGAAACGGAGCGAGCGGATAAAGCAAGCCAAAGAGAAAGCAGATGAGCTGGAAAGCCAGGTTAAAAGGTATGGCTCTGATGATTAATTGAAAGGCTGCAAGAGATAAAAAGCCGATGTATTAAGAAAATCATTAAAATAGTGAGGGGCAGGTCGATTCGGCCTGCCCCTTTTATCTTTTTAAACTCCGGTGATGCTTTTCGAGTTGCTTAGATGTTGATTAAGCTTTGGATATGAATCAGATCTTCATCGATGCTGTGATTGAGTTTCACCGCTTTATTGAATGGCACATGGTCGACAACAAAGTTCTTAACCAGTGCAATCATAATGCTTTTCTGATCGTCGAGCAGGGCTTCAACGGCGGCAACACCCATTTTTGTTGCTGCAATCCGGTCGCGAGCCGATGGTTTTCCACCGCGTTGGATATGTCCCAGAATTGAAACACGAACGTCGAGATTCGGATAACTTTCTTCCACTGCTTTGGCAATTTTAATTACACGGCCGGTTTCGCCACCTTCGGCAACGATGACGATGCCACTTCGGTCTTTTTCTTTGAACCCTTTTTTAAGGAACTGATCCAATTCTTTCTCCAGTGTCTTGGCTTCCGGAATCAGGATGGCTTCAGCACCAACAGCAATGCCTGAGCTTAATGCCAGTAGCCCGGCTTCGCGCCCCATAACTTCGATGAAAAAGATCCGGTCGTGCGAGGCAGCTGTGTGGCGGATTTTATCGACAGCTTCTACGACAGTGTTCAATGCAGTGTCATAACCAATGGTATAGTCGGTTCCGTACATGTCGTTGTCAATGGTTCCCGGAATTCCGACAAACGGGATATCGTAATCCTGCGAGAAAACCAGGGCACCGGTGAATGAACCGTCGCCGCCAATAACCACACAGGCATCGATGCCTTCTTTTTTCAGGTTCTGATAGGCTTTTTCGCGACCTGCCTCTGTCCTGAATTCGGCACTGCGGGCTGTTTTCAGAATTGTTCCGCCGCGGTGGAGGACCCCACTAACATCGCGTGCCCGCAATGGAACGAAATCTCCGTCGATCATTCCCTGGTAACCGTGACGGATACCTACAACTTTTAATTTCTTTGCAATTGCCGCACGTGTTACTGCGCGGATAGCGGCATTCATGCCGGGAGCGTCACCACCTGAGGTGAGAACGCCTATTTTTTCAAGCTTTTTGCGTTTCATATAATACAGCTTTTACTCATGGTTTCCTCAATATCTTTCCCGCGTTTTCTTCATAAATCCAGGTCATTTTCAACCCGGGGTCAGCCAAAATAAAGCTCTAAAACTGAAACAAATTTCAATTTGAGCAATCGATTGCGCAAAGGTAATATTTCCCAATAGACTTGCACGAAAATATGCTCTACAATATTTTTTGAGCCAGCAAAGTAAATTGGATTATTTCAGGTGAGGAGCTGTACTATCTGAAATATGTAGAAGTTTAATGTTGTGTTAAAGTACTGACAGAATGTTTGCAATATCCTCCATTTGCCATCTGGGTGTTGATGTTGCGCCTGTTATTCCAACGGAGTGATACTTTGTCAGTTCTTCCGTATTCAATTCTTCTTTATTCGAGATGAAATAGCTGTTGGGGTTTACCGTTTGGCAGATGCTGAACAGGGCTTTCCCGTTAGAACTCTTTTTACCGCTCACGAAAATTATCGCATCGTGTTGGGCAGCGAACTCTTTCATGCGAGGAACGCGGTGAGCGACCTGTCGACAAATGGTATCTTTAATTTCGGGTTTTGTTTTTACCCGTTCTGTGATCTTTTCGGATAGCCGGTGAAAATCGTCCAATGATTTCGTTGTTTGCGAGAACACCAACGTTGGCTTTTCAGGATCTATCTGCTGCAGGTCCTTTTCATCCTCAATAATGATTGCTTTGTTCCCGGTTTGGCCATTCAACCCGTTAATCTCGGCATGTCCCTTTTTGCCCAGTAGTATGAGCTGCCCTTTTTCAGTTTGTAATTTTTCAAAACCTCTTTTGACCCGTTGCTGGAGTTTCAAAACAACCGGGCATGTGCCGTCGATCAATTCGATGTTGTGTTCCTTGGCAAAGTTGTAGGTGGAAGGTGGTTCGCCATGAGCACGCAGTAAAACTTTGCAGTTGGAAAGTTGAAAATACTGCTTGTGATTGATGGTTTTGAGGCCGAGTTGTTGCAAGCGTTCAACTTCCAGTTGATTGTGAACAATATCGCCTAAACAATAGACTTTTTCACCATTTTGGAGCAGTTCTTCCGCTTTTTGGATGGCACTTACCACTCCAAAACAAAAGCCCGATTTATCATCAATTTCTACTTTCATTAAAACACCTGTTGCATTTGGTTTCTAATTGATAGCGGGCGATTAAGCTTTGATTAGCTGTTGTACTTTTAGCAGTACCCAATCTAATTGCTCTTCGCGGGTGATGTCGCTGTTGTCGAGAATGACGGCGTCGTCGGCTTGTTTAAGCGGGCTAACTTCACGGCTCGAATCAATTCGATCGCGTTCGATCACATTAGCCAAAATGTCATTGAATTGAACTTGTTGCCCTTTGGCTGTCAGTTCATCGTAACGTCGCTGTGCACGAACCTCGGGGCGTGCCGTCATGAAAATTTTGAGTTCAGCATCGGGGAATACCACAGTGCCAATATCGCGACCGTCCATCACAATGCCTTTGTTCTTGCCCATCGCCTGTTGAAGAGCAACCATCGCTTCACGAACTTCGCGGATTGTTGCAACGGGGCTTACATGTTGGGATACCGGTAACTGACGGATCTCTTCTTCTACATTTTCGCCGTTCAGAATGGTTTCATTGCGCAGGTTTGCAGGGTTAAAGCGAAACTCGATGTTGATGTTTGGCAGTTGTTTAATGAGTTCTTGCTCGTTAACCTGTTCGTTAGCTGCCAGACCACTGCGTAATGCATATAAAGTCACGGCTCGGTACATGGCTCCACTGTCGATGTAGATGTAGCCCAGCTTCTTCGCAATTTCTTTGGCTACTGTGCTTTTCCCGCACGACGAATGCCCGTCGATGGCAATAATGATTTGGGGTAGATCCGCATTTTTCATGGCGTAAAGATAAGTTTTTTGAATGGATGGTGGGGAGGGAAATTATTCACAAGGAACCGTTAATGCTTTCCTTCTATGAGTGGGAAGGAAATGTTACGGATTAAGTCTGAAGGCGATTGAGAAATGGTTGCTGGATGATGACAAATGGTAGCGAGCCGAGCCGTAGTCGAATCGGAACCGTTTGATGCGAAAACCGAAGCCCCAGGAAAAACCGACTGTTGACTTTTTGTCGGAATAAAGTAACTCTTCGCGCCTCTGGAAATTGTATCCTGCGCGAATGTGAAAATTTTCCGACGGCATTAGTTCGGCTCCCAGTACCAGGTGGCGCAGGAAGTCTTTGCCAAAACCTCCGTTCGATTGAGTTCCGTCGGTTTCAGAAACTAGTTTCCAGCGTTGCAAATGTTGCATGGTTGCCAGTATTCGAAGTGGTGCATGAGCCAGCTTTTGGCTGTACCCCAGTTGAATGTCGAGCGGAAGGCTTTCACGGTCGGCACCTGCGTAATAAGTTGTTATTTGTGTGCCTAAGTTTCGGATAACGAGGCCAAATGTGCTTAGCTCATTTTCGCCGGTGTATGCTGCCCCCAGATCGAAAGCAATTCCCAGCGACTGGTACGATTCGAGCGACGAAAGTAGCGGTTTGAAGGTAATACCGACTTTGAACTGCTGTATTTGTTTGGCCCAACTAGCCAGTAAGGCATACTCTGCAGCCGTAAAAGTTCCTTCTTTTTCACCTTCAGCGTTGGCTTTGGTGAACTGACCGTAATTGATGTAGTGAATTCCAATGCTAACAGGCCCTAATTTTTCGGTGTCAAAAGCATATGCTGCATAGCCATAGTTGATGCCTGCCATGTAGTTGACGTAGTTTGCCAGAATGGTTCCGGTCATATCCTCGGTTAGCAATGCCGGGTTGTTGTAACTGACATTCAAGTCAGTTGGGTCGTTTAGCGCAATTTGGTTGCCCCCTAAAGCCCCCATACGTGCCGAATTGGTCAGATTGAGAAATTCAAAAGTCGATTGGCCTCCAATCTGGGCAAAACCAGGGAGACTGATTGTGAGAAATAAAATTATTAGCAGTTTGTGGACCTTCATTCGTATACCTGTTCGGTGGGCCTAAATTAGGGCTTTTTTCTGTTCCTTTAGCAACGGGTTTTCTGAAGAAATATTGCTACCATTCCTGTTTGCTTAATTCCTTCACGATGGCGAAAACAGCCGGGCAGATCTCGCAGTTTTTCTGCGTCAGGTTTAGGATTTGGTAAAAACGGCTCCTGTCGGTGTGTGGATATTCGCGACAGGCTCTTGGCCGGTTTTCGTATACGCAGCAGTAGTTATCGGCCATCAGAAACGGGCAAGGCGTTTGCTGAAAAACATAGTCGTTGTCATCGTCTTTATACAGGTAAGTTGCGATAAAATCAGCTGGTTTCATTTTCTGACTTTTTGCTAAGCGTTCTGCATCCTTATCGATGATGATCGGACTGATGCTGGAGCAGCAGTTAGCACAATCCAAACAATCAAAATCGTTGAAAGCTTCCTGATGTAGTTGATGAACAACCACGTCCAGGTTTTTGGGCTTCTTCTTTTTTAATTTTTGAAATAAAGCCGAAAATTCCTGCCTGTTATTGGCTGTCATTTCTTTTAATTGGGCTGGTGTATAATATTGAATTTTATCCACGTGTGCTCAAGATTTACAATTTGGCACAAAGATAAGCGCATTAAATCAACCCGAAAATAAAAATCCCGATGGATGAGAACCACCGGGATTAATGAAATAAGATTTACTAATTGCGCGTATTAATTTTTAAAGCTTGCAACTAAAGGTACGATCAATTTAACGCTAAAGTTCCGTCCCATATTAAAATATCCCTGACGTCCTGTTTTCTCGTTAAGTCCTGTATATTTTAGCCGACTTAAGTGGCTCTGGTAGGCCATGTCGGTCAGGTTGTTGCAGCTGATGTAGATTGAAGCCCATTTGCGGTGCTTTCCAGTAATGTCGGTTCCCACCCCGGCATTTAATAAGGTGTAGGCCGGTGTGGCTGTTTCGGTGTTGTAGGCAGCATAAAAATTGTTTTGCTTCCAGTTGTGGTCTACGCCAAAGCTGAACCAGGCATTTTCGAGCCAGCTGTTTACTTTTTTAATGTTAACCTTGATTTCAGATAACCAGCGGGCTGCTGGAATCATGGGTAAATTGGTTGCATCGGCAGGCTGGTTGGCCAGCTTTCCTCGTGTATATGAGAAGGTATTCTGGAAGTGCAAAAAATCCAGTGGATGTGGATGAATATCAACGAAAAACTCCCCACCATATAGGTTGGCATTTCCTCCGGTAAACTTGAATACCGGAACTTCGTTGATCAGGGAGTCGGCTTCGGCGGTATTGGCTAATTTGTGACTGTATATGTAGTGATTGACATGGTTGTGGTAGAGATTTAGCTCAGCCGAGATATGCTTGGTATCCAGTCCTAATCCCCAGTCAAATTGGAGGCTGTTTTCCGGGCTTAGGTCGGTGTTTCCGATTTCGTAACGAGATGTACCTTCGTGTTCCCCATTCGATCCGAGTTCAGCAATGTTGGGGGCACGGAATCCTCTCGACATATTCAATTTGGTATAAACCGAATTGCTGATCTGGTAACTGGCTCCCAGACTTGCTGATAATCCGTTGAAGGAGTTGCTGAAAGCAGCAAAACGTTCCGTTGCATCCGCGGCACTTGCTCCGGTAAGCTCTTCGTTCGCATCCAAATAAAGTGCATCGCTGTTCAGGTGACGACGATCAAACCGTAGTCCACCGCTTAAATCCAGTTTCCCAATTTGTTTGTGGGCAATGGCAAAAATCCCGGCATCGAAAAGCTGGTAGTCCGGAACTAAAAATTCAGTCCCTTCATTTTTTGATTGTTGCCACATACCTCCAATTCCTCCGGTTAAGGTCCAGTTATTACCCGTAGTAAGGGTATACTTTACATCGTAGCTTAAGGTGTTCAATTTTAGGTAAAGACCATATGCATCCGCTGATTCAAACTCTTTCCGATTGTTTTGCTGAAACCCGATTGTTGTTTGAATATTACCTTCTCCAACGAAAACTTTACTGTTCCAAGCTGCTTTGTAGTGGTTGATTTCTTGGAACGGAGCATCGGGTTGGTATGATTTGGAGTTTCGTTCTGAATCACCTTCTTCGCCAACAATGCCTGGCTCCAGATTGTAAAGGCTGAGAGTAAGGTGTGAATATCCCCATGAGCGGTTCAATCCGACTAGTGCACTTGCGGCATTTTCGCGGAAAGCTGAGTTTCCTACCCAGCCATCCAGGCTATTTTGATAATCGTGCGCCCGCTTGCCGCTAACTCGTGCATTCCAGATAAAACCCTTGTTGTTCCCTGCCAGGTTGGCGGAGTAACCAATCAGTCCGTTGTTGCTTTGGTAATTGGTGATTAAGTTGCCTTGCATACTTCCGGCGGGCAGCGTTGGTGCTGATATCATGTTTATCACCCCTGCCATGGCATCTGATCCAAAAGCCAGGCTGGCCGGTCCTTTTAGAATTTCAACATGATTAACGCCATATTCGTCAATCTCTACGCCATGCTCGTCGCCCCATTGCTGACCTTCCTGTCTGATTCCATCGTTCACAACCACGACCCGGTTGTAACCTAAGCCCCGGATAACCGGCTTCGAAATACCTGCACCAGTGGTGATTTGCGACACCCCTGGTTGTTTGGACAAGGCGTCGATAATGTTGGTGGATGTATTTTCCAGTAGTTCACTTTTGGGTACTACGCTAATAGGAGCGGGGGTTCTTTTTTGCTCAATCATTCCCGGCTGACCGGTAATGACGATTTCGTTGATTTCAGTGATGGATTCACTCAGCTCAAATTTAATTGAACTGGTACTTTTCAAGTCAACGATTTTGGAGATCGATTCGTAGCCAATCAGGCTTACTTGGATGGTTATTCGGGACATCGGTAAGTTTTGAATGGTAAAGCCTCCCTTGTCGTCGGTTAAAGCGCCGGTTTTTAATTCCGGGAAGTAGATGGTTACCGCCGGAAGCGCTTCCTTTGTTTTGGAGTCGATTACTGATCCGCTCAAGCTTGTCTTACCAGTGTTCTCAGTTGGTAAAGCAAGTGCGTTTTGTGTGAAAATAAAAATGAAAGCTATTGCTGATAATATATATGTTCTCATGAATGATATCTAAAATTTGAGCCTGTTTATCCAAAATAATAATAGCGTAGCAAAGCATTACAAGTGCTGCGCATTAATTCATCTTCATCCTTTGAGTAAAGAATGAAATCATTAAGAAAATTGATATGAATGGATCAGGCTAACGGCGGAGCTCTCAACCCAAAGTGACGTATGGGAGTTCGTTGTATTTTCTCCGGCAGATTTACCTCAATTACAGGGAATGAAATCCGGTAAACAGTTGGTCTGAATTCAGCTTTGGTTACAAAGCTTCGAAGTTCGAAATCGCAGATTAAACATCTCTCCGTTTTTGTACCAATTGCCGATCCATCGGTATGAGAGTGGGTACAGCATTCAACCTTTTTTTCGTGCATGTGCAATGCTTTGCTTGCCATTGGATAGACAAACAGCATGAGGTGCACAAACACCAGGAAAAGCAGATTAATGTGTTTCCGATTTTTCATTCTGACATACCCAAACAGGTAACTAAGCAAAGTGTTTGGAGGAATTGAGAATTTTTGTAAAACTAAATTTCAATGTTTGATATTTCAACCTTTTTAAGGCTTTTTATTTTTTTTCGTTTCATTTGAGCAATGAACAGTCCGCAAATAACAATGACAATTCCCGTAATTTTTTGTTGGTTAATTTCTTCGCCAAGAATAAAGTAGGAAAAAACAACCACGAATACC
Organism: Mangrovibacterium sp.; assembly: GCF_059905295.1. Classification (NCBI taxonomy): domain Bacteria; kingdom Pseudomonadati; phylum Bacteroidota; class Bacteroidia; order Marinilabiliales; family Prolixibacteraceae; genus Mangrovibacterium; species Mangrovibacterium sp. Next base: position 59,671 of record NZ_JBZQJF010000028.1, on the reverse strand, counting down.
GGCATCGTATTAATGAACATGTTGGATTTGTTAATGCCGATATGCCGGATGCTATAGGTGAAGAAAATGAATCCGAGTATGGAGGCAAAAAAGGCTAGTTTGACAATGGCCATGAATGCTTCCTGGTTGAACGGTGTTTGGAGTGTTTCCCTGGCTTCGAAAATTAACCAAAACGGGAGAAACAGAAACGATCCGAAAAGGTTTTGATAACTGATAATCGTGTAGCCATTATAGCTGTGCGTCAGCTTTTTTAGAATGATAGCGTACCCAATCGTTGATAGAACGGCCAGAAATTCGAGTATAACACCAACCGGAGAGGCTGCGAATTTGAAGGAATTGTCGAGTATAACCAGCGATACCCCGGCAAAGGAAATGATGAGACCGATGAAATTAGCCCAGCTCATTTTTTCTTTGTGGAAATACAGGGCAGCGAGCGGTGTGAATAAAGGGATGGTTGCTACGATTACTGCGGCGACGGTTGGCGATACGTACTTCAACCCAAAACTTTCGCCCATGAAATACAGAAACGGCTCGAAAAAGGATAGCAGAAATACCCATTTCCAATCTCCCTTTTGGATTGTTTGAAGCTTCTTCAGCAGTTTGGCGATCACAAACATCATTATTGTTGCCAAACTCAAGCGAATCAAAACAACTGTCATTGGTTCGTAGGCACGGTATGCTACTTTAAACCAAACGAACGAGAAGCTCCAAAAGAACATCGCCAGTACTGCTGCTCCGTAATATTTCAGGTTGTTGTTATTCATGTGGTTTTATCAGAGAACAAAATTAAGCTTTTTAAGCCGGGAAATTCTGGGGAAAAGTCTTGAAACGAACAAAGGATGTCAAAATTGACATCCTTTGTTTTGGGTGGAAGACCGGTCTCGAACCGGCGACCTTCGGAACCACAATCCGACGCTCTAACCAACTGAGCTACAACCACCGTTTTGCTTGCGGGTGCAAATATAGTATTTTATTTCTGATCTCTGCAAGCATTTTGAGCGCATTGATCGTAAAATTTTTTAATCGTTTTTTAAAGTTTTTCGTTTTCAGAGACTTCCCCTTTCGGCACAAGCAAAAGAAAATAGCAATTGAGTACTTTATCTCCAATAATGAGCTCGGATTTGGGGCCTAGCGCTGCACCTCAAGTTTGCATTAGGCCGTAAAAAAAGCATCAGCCCTTTAGGAGAGCTGGTGCTTTTTTATCGCTCATACTTATTCGTTGCTCTATGAAAAATAGATCAAGATTAAGATGAGGATTAGGAAAACGCCAATCGAAAATGCGATCAGGTTTCCTTGTGCTTTTGTTTTCCTGGTTCTCATTACGACATGCTTTTAGTCTTTTAACGAAATTTACCGATATAGGTCACAATAATCGGTGAATTTTTAGTTTCGATTTTTAGAAGGTACTTATTTAAAGCGCTTTCTAGCTACAGCCACCTTTGATCTTCACCTGTTTTTGTTTTACAGGTTGGTTTAATCGGCTAAGTGCTTCAACCAGCCGGTTTATTTTACCAATTAATTCGTTGCGATATTTAATCGCATTTAACTCATCTTTGGTTGCATTGTCAGGTAACGGTAATACCTCTGAGTACAGTTGTTTAAAATTGTCTACTGATTCGGTAAGCAGAACATTGTTTGCTTTTCCTAAATAGTCAGCCATCAGGTATGCCCGTCGCGCAATGGAGTCGGAGTTCGCATAAAAGTAGTTTGTTTTGATCCTCTGTTGGAAAATCTGTTGCCATTGGCGGCTGTTGAGTTCTTCCATTGGAATGTTAATGGCTAAAGGAAGATGGTAGGCTTTAAATTCTTCGGGCGAGCGAAGGTCAATGACATTTATTTGACCTGGTTTATTAACAATTTCGAAGGCCAGCTTATCGGCAGATACAGTTTTGTAGGGATAATTAGCCTGTTGCTCTGCATCAGCAATTCGACTTTGGATCAGCTCTTTTTTTGATGGCGCAAAAGCCACAATGGCAATGAGCAAAAAGGCGACAGCTTCAGCAACCAAGTATTTTTTTCGTCTCTTATGAGTGAGAGCCGAAGGGTGCTTCGTAATGGCATTCTCAATTTTGTGCGTAAAGTAGAAGGCAGCAAAAGCTACGATTGTCAGTAAAAAGGCAAATAAGCTTTTTGAGATCCCCAATTGATCATTAATCAATACAGATCCCCAGTCGTTAGCCAGATAAATGTGCTCAAACCAATCGTATTTCTCGGCAAAGAACCAAATGCCTCCAACTGATCCTGCCACAAAGGCCATACCGTCGAGCTTACCAATGGAGGCGGCGCATACGCTTGTTCCCGGGCAAAAACCACCAATAATAAAGCCAGCCCCCATAATTGCTCCTCCCACGAGAGCCGACCAAAGAAAGGTTGGATTTACATAGATGAGGCTAAGATCGAGTAAGCCGAATTGAGCCAGCAGCAGTACACCAATCATGGCCGTAACGCCTGCTGTGAAAAATACTTTCAGAACCGTGAAGTCGTAACCGTAAAATAGTCCGGCCAATTTCTTTGTTGAGGAAAATCCGGCTTGTTCAAGGACAAACCCAAAGGCAATTCCAATGAGTAAAGCCACTATCAAGTTGAATTCGTTGCTGATTATATAAGGTACTAAAGGTCCCATGGATGGAATATTTGAGTGTTAAAAATTGGACTGTTTGAATAATTGATTTTCAGAGCCATAGCTTTCGGAAGAAATAGGCTAAGGCGTATCCGGTTCCGAAGATTGCCAGCATGGTGATGATGCCTCCAAACGACATGACAGCCATGCCGCTTAGGGCTGCTCCACTGGTGCAACCCCGGCCTAGTTGGGAGCCTAGCCCAAACAAGAATCCACCAATAATGGCTGCGATGATTCTTGTTAGATTACTAATTTGTGGGCCTCGTTCCAGTTTCAGTCCAACCCGGTCGGAGATTACTCCGGAGAAGAATGCTCCAATAATTACCCCGATAACCTCGAGTACGAGCCAGTTTTTCAGTGGGCCACCTTCGTGTGACTCGACATAGTTTTTCAGGTAAGGTGTATTCTCTGTATGCTCAGGGGCAACATCCGCAATCGCTTCCAGGGTTACGCTTTTTACTGCACCACTGGCACCAAGACCGCGGCCGGTAATGTAAATGGTGGTCAGTAACACTAAGCCTAACAATAGGCCTGCCAGGTATGGATTCATGTATGGTTTGCTATTCATGGTGGTTGGGTTTAAATAATACATCTTCGGTTGCGTGCTCAACATCTTCGTAGCCGGTAATCATCGCTTTAATGTTCGACGTAGGTGTTTCGCCAGTTGTGGTCATATAAACATGGATGATTAAGAAAATAATCAGCAAGATGGCTCCTAAGGTGTGCCAAAAGGCGATGCTACTCAGCGGATAATCTTCAACGACTACAATGTTATTTTGATCGATGGTTTTATAGAGCATATAAAAGATGCCCGAGATTAAAACCATTGGAATTAATATTAATTTGAATCCCAGGTAAACAAGCCTTTGCAGTGGGTTGAGCTTACTCAATTCGGTCTTTTTTGTTGGATGTTTTTCACCTTTAAAAATACCGGTCACATAGTAAACGATTTGTAAGCGTAGTTTTTTTGTTGTTGGGATATATTGTCGCCACTCACCAGTGGTGATGTGCCAGAATATGGCAAATACAATCAATCCAATTAGAAGCCATGAAGCAGTTCTATGAAACTCTACCGCTTTTTCGAAACCAAACATTTCGTAGGTTCCGTGAACTTCAAAGCCGGTAAGGGCGAGGAACATGATTAGCGAAGCCTGGGTCCAGTGCCAAAAACGTTCGAATCCTTTATAGATATATATTTTTTTCATCGTTGAGGTTTAAGTTTATAGTTCTGTATTGTCTTGTTCGTCGTAGTTGATGATCTCTTTGTCGTATTTATTTTTAATAATGGTTGATGACATGCGGATCAGTGCATGTGCCACTACCGAAATTAGTGTCAGAATAATGAACCATCCACCGACCTTCGAGAGTGTTACATTACGGTCGCGGCCGGGAACATAAAAGCCGGTTAGCTTAGCGAGGCGCCCGTCGCTACTGCGGGTGTGGCATTCTACACAGCTCACGGCCTGCTTGGCAGGGGCTACCATATGGTTAATCGGCCAATACATTTCTGTTTCAATGAAGCCATAATCGCCACTATAGGGAAGGTTGGCATTTTTCATGCCGGCAGTTGCGGCTTGTTGCCAGTCGAAATCTTGCCAGAAGGCGCTATCTCCCTTTTGTGCTGCATATAGTTTGGGCTGTACGAGTCGCCTGTATTTCTTGTCGTAAATTTGATCGCCGATATGAATTTTGACAGGAATGATCTTCGATTTTTTATCGTGATATGAACCGAAAAGCCGATTCATTTGTACCGGCACTTCAGTAATGCTGTCGCCAAGAAGATATTGGTCGGCAGTTCCGTTGAACCACATATAGTCGGGTTTTAGGTTATTTTCCCACTTAAAGGATCCTTTGATGGACATGTAGCTGTGGTTGCCGAGTGAATCTTCCTCCGTAAACGGCTCGCCGTCTTTTAACTTTCCTGCTTCAGACCATTTCCATGCCATTTTTGTTGAATTCACTTTAGCATAGCTTGGAATGTGGCAGGTTTGACAAGCAATTCGGGAAGTGTGTCGGTTGAGTACGTTGCTAAAGTGTGGTGTGTTGCTGTGGCACTGTTCACAAGTCGCCCGGTTGTTATCGTCGCCTGATACGGAGTACAATTTGCCTTTTATCTGGTGATTTGTTGCGGTGTGGCAGTCAACACAGCTCATATTCATGCCGTTGGTTGCCATGTGCACATCAACATCCCGGCTGCATGATAGTTGGGCTGCTTCCAGGTCGCCATGTTTGACATTGTTTCCTCCCCCGCTGAAGAAGTGGCAGGATCCGCAGTTTATTCGTTGCGGAATGCCAACGCTTTGTGCAACCTTGGTCAGGTTTACGCTTCGATCAGGATAACCGGCCATCGATGCCCCTTTCAGGTATTCTTCGCTATTGTCATGGCACACCATGCAGTCAACATTTTGAGCCAGGTCGAAATCAAACTTGTTATCCTTCATTCCAAAACCGATGTGACATTTTGCACAGGCTTGTTCGTTTGAGTTAGAACCTACACAGAAGTTATTTATAACATTCTTCTTTCCGGCTGATGAAATTCCGCGACCTTCAATATAGGACACCCGTTCCCAATTCCAATGGGATGATTTCATAACTTCCATTGGGGTTTCTGTGTGGCAGGATATACAAGCTTCGGTTACTTCCTGGGGTGTTTTGAACTCCTTTTGGAGTTCTTTAAGTTTGCTGTGATCAACAGAAGGAACCGGTTTCAGTGCGTAGGTTTGCTTTAGTTGTTCCATCTGCATATTATACACAGGAGCTTCATGTAACAAATTAACTAACACCAAAGCCACAACTATTAATGTTATGATTAGGAGTATGTTTCGGTATAACGGTTTCATAGTGGTTTATTTAGGTTTTAAAAGAGCATATGGTTAAAAATATTTTTAAATATACAAATATTGACATATGAAAAAATGGAGAATGTTATGCGACATCTCTTGTGTCAAATTCCATATTTATCGATGTTTTTGTATGTGCTTGATAATCTTCGGAATTATAGATAGTTAAGCCGTTTTAATTTAAAATCGTTTTAAATTTTGATTTGGTGTTATTCGGCATATATAAGTTCAGATATAGAGTGTAATTCGGTGTGTTGTTGGGAGATAAGAATCGTGTGGTGTTGGTTGGCTATTGGGGATGGCTCTACCCAGATCGAACTTAAAAATGGGATTGTATCTGGATGAGTTATTCTGCCCTGAAGTAGAATAAAGGTGGCGGCTTTTGTGAGGATGGTTGTCTGGTTTTTGCAGATATTATTTTCCCTGGCTCGGTGTACAGCTATTTAATGGAGGGGGAATCGGTTGACAATAAAAAAAGCCGGGTTTCCCCGGCTAGTCATGTCTTTTCGAATTTTCTCTGTTTTCAACCTTGTTTATTTGCTGGCCTGATCGAGCAGCGTTAAATCTTCGGTATCGAGTTCTAATTTGGGAGCGGCAAATAAGGTTTCGAGCTGGCTTTTGCTTGTCGCACTCACAATAGGGGCCAAAAGGTGTGGTTGTGCTAATAACCAGGCTAAGGATACGGTTGCTGGTTGGCTGCCATGTTTTTTCGCTACCTCATCCAATGCGGCGATAACACTGAGCCCCTTGTCGTTTAGGTATTGTTTGGCACCTGCACCACGAACACTTTTGCTTAAATCGGCTTCTGAACGGTATTTACCCGTCAGAAAGCCTGAGGCCAGTGACCAATACGGGAATACACTTAATCCGTATTTTTCAACCAGAGGCAGGTAGTTTTGCTCATAGTTGGTGCGTTCAACGAGGTTGTAGTGCGGTTGAAGGGCTACATATTTTGGTAGGCCATTTTTCTCGGCTACCTCAAATGACTCAGTCAACCGCTCCGGTGAAACATTCGATGCGGCAATGTATCGCACTTTCCCGGCTTTCACCAGTTCGTCGTAAGCCGACAAGGTTTCTTCAACGGGTGTCTTATCATCGTCGAAGTGGGTATAATACAAATCAATATAATCGACCTGTAACCGTTTTAGCGATTCATCGGCACATTTCAGAATTTGTTTTTTGCTGATGTCTTTGGGATGTACTTTAGTCTCGGAACCAATTTTAGTTGCAATAACCAGTTTGTCGCGGTTACCGCGGGCTTTCATCCAGTTACCAATAATGGTTTCTGACTGTCCACCAACACCGTTTACCCACCACGAGTAAGTGTTGGCTGTATCGACAAAGTTAAAACCGCCATCTACGAAAGCATCCAGAATCTCAAAAGATTGTTTTTCGTCCAATGTCCAACCAAATACATTTCCACCGAAGTTTATTGGAGCAATCTCCAAATCGGTGTTTGCAATTTTTACTTTTTTCATGTCAAATCTGTTTTTATTGTTTTCGGCGCGATTGCGTCTTCTGTTTCGTTTTCTGAAAGCGGGTTTGAAAAAAATGTTGGGGAATAAAAGCTTTGTGTAAATATAACAACTAGATTTTGGTCTGGTTGAAAAAAAAACTCAGAAAGAGATGGAACAGGAACGAAAAAGGCCGAAGCTTATGCCTCGACCTTTGAGTATATCTGAATTTACCCGGTGACTCGAATTCACCCGGTGAATGATTAAACGATGTTTTACGCTTTGCTGCTTGACTCTTTCGTGAAAATAGCGTCAAGAACAGCAATAGTTGCCATGTTAACAATTTCACGTACGGTACTTTCCATTGGCAACACGTGAACCGGTTTTTCAATACCCAGTAGAATCGGGCCAATGATTTCGTAGCCCGACAGCTCGTGCAACAGCTTGTGTGTTATGTTGGCTGTTCCATGGCTGGGGAAAATCAAAGTGTTCACATTTTTATCACCCCATTTGGCAAATGGAAATTTTTCCATCCGCAATTTTTTGTTGAGGGCGAAGTTGGCCTGAATCTCTCCATCCACAATTACCTCCGGATGTTCTTTGTGCAATAACTCAACAGCTTTTCTCGGCACTGCAGGATCACCCATTTCCGTTGATCCGAAGTTCGAGTGCGATAGCAAGGCAATTGCAGGTTCAATGTTGAAACGCCCCACAGTGCGATTGACCAGCAGGGTAATTTCTTTCAACGCCTCAGCATCCGGGGTCGGGTTGATGATGGTTGTATCGGCCAGGAAGATTGGTCCGCGTTTAGCCATCACCATATACATTCCGGCAATCTGTTTGCCTGGGTTGTTGGTCCCGATGATTTGTTTGATCGGACGAATGGTGTCGGAATATTTGGTTGCATAACCCGAAACAAATGCATCAGCATCTCCCATTTCGACCATCATGATACCAAAGTATTCGTTGGCATACATCATTCTGTTTGCAGCCTGCATCGTAACGCCTTGACGCTGGCGTTTTTCAAACAGAGCTTGGGCGTAGCGCTCACGTTGTTCGGCCCCTTCTTCACTATAGAATTCAAGGATTTGAGCTCCTTCGATATCAATTTTGTTTTCTTTCGCTAATTGCTGAATGCGTGAGCGGTTTCCAAGTAAGATTGGAATCGCAATACCTTCCTGCAGAATGGCCTGAGCAGCCTGCAATACGTTTAGGCGGCTTCCTTCTGGCAGTACCAGGCGCTTGCCCGAATTTTTGATACGTTCGCGGATGGTACGGATCAATGAGTTGTCGTGTCCCAGACGACGATCCAGTTCGTCGCTGTAGGCATCCCAATTGGTGAGCGACTTGCGTGCAACACCGGAGTCAATTGCAGCTTTAGCAACAGCTGTTGAAATTGTTGAAATTAACCGGGGATCAAGTGGCTTCGGAATCAAATATTCGCGTCCAAAGCTGATGGTGTTTTGGTTGTAAGCCGTTGAAACAATTTCGGGAACAGGTTCTTTGGCCAGGGTTGCCAATGCCTTTACGGCAGCAACTTTCATTTCCTCGTTGATGGCTTTAGCACGTACATCCAAGGCTCCGCGGAAGATGTAGGGGAACCCCAGTACGTTGTTCACTTGGTTCGGATAATCGCTGCGACCGGTTGCAAAGATGATGTCGGGGCGTGAGGCGATCGCCTTATCATAGGCAATTTCCGGATCCGGGTTGGCCAGTGCAAATACGATTGGGGTTTCATTCATCGACTGTATCATTTCAGCTGTCAGTATGTCGGCAACAGACAAGCCCAGAAACATATCAGCACCTCGCATCGCTCCTTCAAGTGTGTGTACATCACGGCTGGTTGCAAACTCGCGTTTCATCTTATTCAAGTCGGTACGTGATTCGTGAATCACTCCCTTAGAGTCACACATCACCAGGTTTTCACGTTTTACACCCAACGAGAAATAGAGTCGCGAACAAGCCATTGCTGATGCTCCTGCTCCGTTCACAACGACTTTCACTTCGTCGATTTTTTTACCGGCAATTTCCAGTGCATTCAGGAAAGCAGCTGACGAAATAATGGCTGTTCCATGTTGGTCATCGTGCATCACCGGAATATCGAGTTCTGCTTTCAGACGCTCTTCAATCTCGAAACACTGAGGTGCTTTAATATCCTCGAGGTTGATACCACCAAAGGTTGGTGCGATGATTTTAACGGTCTCAATAAACTTGTCGACATCTTCGGTGTCGAGTTCAATATCGAAAACATCGATATCGGCAAAAGTTTTAAAAAGTAGTCCTTTACCTTCCATCACCGGTTTGCCGGCCAGGGCGCCAATATTGCCCAAGCCAAGTACGGCTGTTCCGTTCGAGATTACAGCTACCAGGTTGCCCTTTGCAGTGTAGTTGTAAGCATCTTCCGGGTTATCGGCAATTTCGAGACAGGGAGCTGCCACTCCCGGGCTGTACGCCAGCGAAAGGTCTTTCTGCGTACTATAAGGTTTTGTCGGAACTACTTCAATCTTACCCGGCCTACCTTGAACATGGTATTGCAGGGCATCTTTTTTTAATTGATCTGACATAGTTTGGTATTTTTTAGATACACAAAGTTAGCTTAATCACCAACATGTTGATTTCATACATTTTTGTAGGATTGGAGTAAGATTCAGATAATGAGGTTTTTTGAAGGATGAGTGAAATAAATGGTTTTGAAAGCTTAATGTAAGGCTAATTTTGGCTTTAAGATATGGGGGCTTACGAGGGGAGATCGTTGGGATGCACCGATGATTAATACTATTTTTACAAAAAATACTTCAGGTCTCGAAAAACAATTAAATGAATAACAATGAACTTTAAAGGTGTAATTTTTGATTTAGACGGTACTCTGCTGGATACGCTGGATGATTTAACCGATGCTGTTAATGTCGTGATGGAAGCCTATCATTTTCCGATTCATGATCGCGTTGCTGTACGTTCGTTTGTAGGCTCAGGATTGCGCACGCTGATGCAGCGAGCTATTCCGGAGGGGGAGCGAACAGATGGGAAAATCGACCAATGTTTTGCAGAAATGATGACCGTTTATCGTCAAAATTACAAAAACAAAACGGTGCCTTACGCGGGGATTGCAGAGCTTTTGGATGACTTGTCGGCGCGAAGTATCCCGATGGCTGTGTTTTCAAACAAAGCCGATGAGCTCACCAAGAAACTGGTTGAGGCGGTGCTTCCTTTTAATTTTGATTGCGTGCAAGGGATGACAACAGAAGAACTGAAAAAGCCAAATCCTAAAGTAGCCATTGAATTAGCTGCTGAAATGGGAATGAAACCTGAAGAGTGCCTTTATGTTGGTGACAGCGATACCGATATGCTGACCGCAAATAATGCCGGGATGTATGCTCTGGGCGTAACCTGGGGGTTCCGCGACCGGGAAGATTTGGTTGCTGCCGGAGCTCAACAATTGATTGATACTCCCGCTGAGATGTTGAAGCTTCTCTGATTCGTTTTTCCTGTAATTAACTTTTGCTGAATTTTGGAAATCAGTTGGTCGATAAAATCATTGAATCCATCGAATAATTGGATAATGGGTTCGTTGTGTGGTGCTCCTTTTTCGTCGAAATAGAGGTGCCAAGCTAGGTTGTCTGCCAGATATTGGGTTGAAAACAGAAATTTCGCATACCTAAAATCCGCCCAAACGTCGATAAAATCCCCTCAAACTTCTATTGCTTTTTTTCTTATTAATAGTGTCCGGTACTTTTGGTATCAAATCAAAAATGTATGCGGATCATGAAGCGGAAACAATTAGTAATGATGACAATTCTGTGGTTTGGGAGCTTGCTTGGAGCCCAGGCCCAGGATCAGCAATGGTCGTTGGACGATTGCATCAACTACGCATTGAAAAAGAATGTCAGTGTTGTTCAATCGCAGTTGTCGAGTGAAAGCAGTAAACTGGACTTGGAGCAAAGTAAAGCGAATGTATTACCCAATTTTTCGGGATCGGCCAGTACCAATTTTAGCTGGACAAAAGAAGTATATACCGAGTCGAACAATTTTGGTGATCGTAGCCGGAATAACACCACTAATCTTGGAGTAAGTGCCGGGATGACCCTTTTTAATGGCTTCAAGTTGAAGAACCAGATTAAACAATCGGAACTGAATTTGCAAAGCAGCGAGTATTACTCCGAAACCGTGAAAGAATCGCTGGAGCTGAATATCCTGAATGCTTATTTGCAAATTTTGTATGCCCAGGAAGAATTAAACAATGCTCAGGAACAAATCGCCGCAACCGAAGAACAGTTGGCTTTAGCTCAGGAACGGATGGATGTAGGCGTCATATCTCGTTCGGACTACCTGCAGATTAAGTCTGAACTGTCAACCGAAAAATTGACGGAGGCCAATGCCAAAAGTACCTTGTCGATGGCTAAGCTTAGTTTGATGCAGTTGATGGAGCTGCCGGTAACCGATCAGTTCGAAATCGAGACTCCGGACTTTAGTGCACTGCTTGATAATCCGGAAAAGCCGGTTGCCAGCGATGTTTACCTGGAGGCACTTGGTTTTAAACCTCAAATTAAGCAAGCTGAGGCAGACCTGGAAAGTCAACAGATGAATGAAAAGATTGCCAAAGCCAGTCTCCTGCCAACTTTGTCCCTTTCATCGGGATTGTCAACCGGCTGGTCTGATAATGTTTCCGGTTTTACCTACGGGCAACAACTGAAAAATCAGTTTACGCCAACGGTTGGATTGAGTCTTTCGATCCCTATTTTTCAGAATAAACAAGGAAAAATTGGAGTGAAGCAAGCAAAAATTGCAACCAGCCAGGCCGAGCTGACCAAAGTTGATACACAAAACGAACTACGCAAAAACATCGAGCAAGCTTGTCTCGACCTGACAACAGCACAAAGCCAGTATGAGGCTAGCCAGATGCAGCTCGAGTCAGCGAAAGAATCTTACGAGGTTGCTGCTGAAAAATATAAGGAAGGTTTGTTGAATTCGGTTGATTTTCTAACCGTGAAAACAACCATGATTACCTCGGAAAGTGACTTCACACAAGCCAAGTTTAATATGGTGTTTAGCACCAAGATCTTAGATTTTTACAAAGGAATACCAATTAGTTTGACCAAATAAAAACTCAGTCATGAAGAAGAAATTAGTATACATTATCCTTGTTGCAGCAGTTGTCGTAATTGGCTTGCTGGCATTCAAAATGTTCGGCGGAACTACTGCAAATATCAAGCTGGAAACAGAAAAGGTCGGTCGTGCCACAATTAGTAATACGGTAACTGCTACCGGAACACTTGAAGCGACACAGACAGTAGAAGTTGGTACACAGGTGTCTGGTCGTATCGACAAAATTTATGTGGATTATAACTCGATCGTTAAGAAAGGGCAGTTGATTGCCGTTTTGGATACGCAATCTCTTGCGTCAGCACTGCATTCAGCAGCGGCTTCTTATAATAAAGCAAAGGCTGAATATGATTATCAGAAATCGACTTACGAACGTTATCAAAAACTGATTGATAAGAAATTGATTGCTCAAACAGATTTCGACCAGGTGGTGTACAATTACGAGTCGGCTAAGGCCTCATTGAGTTCATCGGAAGCGCAGTATAAAACTGCCAAAACCAATCTGGATTACGCATACATCTATTCACCAATTGACGGAATTGTTCTGGAGCGTGATGTGGAAGAAGGTGAAACTGTTGCTGCCAGCTATTCAACACCAACCTTGTTTACTATTGCCAACGACTTGACGCAGATGGAAATTGAGGCCGATGTTGATGAAGCAGATATAGGTCAGGTGAAATTGAATCAACGGGTTGAGTTTACAGTAGACGCTTTCCCCGATAAAACATTTGACGGTTCGGTTAAGGAAATTCATTTAAATCCGAGTGATGACGAATCGGTAGTGACTTACACGGTTGTAATTGACGCTCCGAATCCCGAAAAGATACTGATGCCCGGTATGACTGCCAATGCAACATTCTATGTGACTGAAAAAGTGAATATCCCAACGGTGCCGAATTTAGCTGTTGAATTTAAACCAAATGCGGAATTGATGGCTCAATATCAGGAGTTGCACCCCGAAGTGAAAATTGAAATGCCGAAGTCCGGAGCGAATTCAGCCGATAAAAAAGTTGTTTGGGTAAAAGAAGGAAATAAAATCTACCCGCAGGAAGTGAAGGTTGGTGATACCGATGAAATTAATTACGAATTGCTTTCGGGACCAAAAGAAGGGACAGATGTCATTGTATCCATGGTTTCACAAACTAAAAAGGAAGCGAAAGCTGAGGAAGCAAGAAGCCCGTTTATGCCAACTCCTCCGGGAGGAAACAAAAAGAGTAAAGAAAGCAAGTAAGGAGGCTGTCATGGGAAATAAAATTATACAAGTTAACGAGCTGAAGAAAGATTTTCATGTTGGAGAAATAACGGTGCATGCACTAAAAGGCATCGACCTGGAAATCGAAGAAGGCGAGTTTGTAGCCATTATGGGAACCAGTGGTTCCGGAAAATCGACTATGTTGAATATTTTGGGATGTCTGGATAAACCAACTGCAGGTATTTACAAGCTTGACGGAATCAGCATGGGCGAGATGAATCGAAATGAACTGGCCGGTTTACGGAACGAGAAACTGGGGTTTGTTTTCCAGTCATACAATTTATTGCCGCGAACAACCGCATTGGAGAATGTGGAGATGCCCTTGTACTATAACGGTAAAGTGAAAGCAAAAGAACGTCGGGAACGAGCGTTGGCTGCTTTGGAGGCTGTAGGTCTGGCAGACCGTATGCACCACATGCCGAATCAAATGTCGGGTGGTCAGCAACAACGGGTAGCTATCGCCCGCTCGCTGGTAAACGATCCGCGGGTGATTTTGGCCGATGAGGCTACCGGTAACCTGGACACCCGAACCTCTTACGAGATTATGGCTTTATTTCAGGATCTGAATGATCAGGGAAAGACCATCATCTTCGTAACACACGAGAGTGATATCGCTCGCTTTATGAAACGAAATGTGGTTTTTAAAGACGGGAGAATTGTAAAAGAAGACTGGGTGAAAGATCGGTTCAGCGCGAAGCAAATGCTGGCAGAGCTTCCGGTTGATCAGGATGTAATTTAAAACGGAAAGAAAATGAACTACACAAATACCCTGAAAATTGCAATCAATGCCTTGCGCCGAAATAAGTTTCGGGCCTTTTTGACCATGTTGGGGATCATCATTGGTGTGGCTTCGGTAATTGCGATGTTGGCCATTGGGCAAGGTTCCAAAAAAAGTATTCAGGACGAGATGTCATCCATGGGAACGAATATGATTTTTATTCGACCGGGAGCCGACATGCGTGGTGGTGTACGCCAGAGTGCCAGCGATATGCAAACCCTGAAACTTTCGGATGTGGATGCCATTAAACAACAATGTTCTGCAGTATCTGCAGTTTCGCCGCAGGTAAGTTCATCGAGCCAGGCTGTGGTTGGAAATAATAACTGGCCAACAAGTGTTTATGGTGTTGATAATGACTATCTGGAGATTCGAAAGTATTCAATCGAAACGGGTCGTAATTTTTCGAATCGGGAGGTTAAGACCTACGCAAAAGTATGCCTGGTGGGCCAAACAATTGTTGAGAACCTGTTTCCGAATGGTCAAAATCCGATTGGTCAATCAATTCGTGTTGGAACGATCCCATTAAAGATTATTGGTGTTTTGGCCGAAAAAGGAGAAAACGGCATGGGGCAGGATCAGGATGATTTGATTCTTGCTCCGTACACAACCGTTCAGAAAAGGATGTTAGCAATCACCTATATACAGAGCATTTTTGCATCTGCGGCATCCGAAGATTTGAATGATCAGGCTATTACTCAGATTACAGAAACCTTACGACACACCCACAAACTGAAAGCCAATGACGAGGATGATTTCAGTGTTCGTTCTCAGGCCGAGATGGTTCAAATGTTTTCATCGGTCAGCGATATGATGACCATGCTTCTTGGGGCTATCGCAGGAATCTCACTGTTGGTTGGTGGTATTGGTATCATGAATATCATGTACGTGTCGGTTACCGAGCGGACAAAAGAAATTGGCTTGCGTCTCTCTGTTGGTGGCCGCGGAAACGACATCATGATGCAATTCCTGGTTGAGTCAATCCTCCTGAGTGTTAGCGGAGGTGTGATTGGAATCTTACTGGGCTTAGGTGCATCAACGGCAGTTTCGGCCCTCATGAATTGGCCTACTGTCATTGTGCCGATGTCGGTTGTTTTTGCCTTCCTGGTATGTACTGTTATCGGTGTTTTCTTTGGATGGTATCCGGCTCGAAAAGCAGCCGCCTTGAATCCGATTGACGCTTTACGATACGAATAATACACCCCTGTGCAGTCCGTCATCTTGGCGGCTGCACCTTTTTCTTCACCGAAATATGTATATTTGATTTACCGGGTTTCCCGGAAAACTCAATTGCATGAATACGTGAGATCAATGATCCGATCTTCGTTTCCGGAATATTCAAATTGATTTTAGCAAATGCCGATCAAACTTCATTTTAATAACCGACTCGCTATTTTGCTCCATGCCCTGGGATGGGCCATTATTTTAATTATCCCGAGTTTCCTGATTTCAACATACGGAGGAGAACGGGGGAGCCATTTCTTGCATCAATTTTATTTTAATGCGCTGATCTACGGATGTGTGTTTTACCTGAACTATCTGTGGCTGGTGCCTCGGTATTTTCTGAAGGAAAGCAAGCTGATGTATTTTTTGTTGGCTGCCGCTTTAATCGTAGTGCTGTATTTTATAAGCTATTTTATTGGCGAATATGTTTTCCACGATTCGGTTCATGAGAAGGAGATGGCCGATCTTATGGCACAAATAAGTAAGGCCAAAGGTGACGAAATCCGACCACCAATCTTTCAGTTTAAAATCTATAACTTCTTTTCGACTGCAGCTTTGGTGACTGGTTTTTCATTAGGCTTGGGCGTTTTGCAGCAGCTTTCGAAAAACGAGAAAAAACGGAAAGAACTGGAGAAAGAAAAATTGAACTCGGAACTGGCTTTCCTGAAAAGTCAGATTAGCCCGCATTTCTTTTTCAATACCTTGAATAATATTTACACCTTAATCGGGATTGATACCGACGAAGCCCAGGAGGCTGTGCTGAAACTGTCGAAGCTGATGCGCTACTTACTATACGAATCGGAAGGTGGTTATTCGCTGTTGAGTAACGAAATTACTTTCATGAACCACTACATCGACCTGATGAAGTTGCGAATTAATAAAAAGGTTGACTTGAAAGTTGATTTGCCCGAAAGTGTACCGGAGCTAAACATCCCTCCACTGCTGTTTATTGCTTTTATCGAAAATGCGTTCAAGCATGGCGTGAGTTACCGGGAGCGGTCGTTTATTCATATTCGAATGGAGGTTGATGGTGAGCAAATTCGTTTCGAAACCCGCAACAGCATTGGACGAAGTGGGGGCGAAGGCGAAAAGAAACATTCAGGAATCGGCCTGGAAAATGTGAAGAAACGACTTGATTTACTGTATCCCGACCGTCATGAGTTGAAAATTACGGATAGCCCGGAGGAATTCGTGGTCCGTTTATCGATTAATCTCAAAAAGTAATTGTCATGAACATTCGAACGATAACCATTGATGATGAACCTTTAGCCTTGCAATTGTTGTCGGGTTATGTGGAGAAAACGCCCTTCCTCGATTTGTTGGGCTCGTTCGACAACCCCTTGGATGCCATGGATTTTCTGTCGGAGAATGAAGTTGACCTGATCATCCTCGATATTCAAATGCCCGACCTGACAGGGATCGAATTTGCACGGGTGCAGGATACCAGGGCTAAATTGATTTTTACAACAGCATACGAAAAATATGCTTTGGAGGGCATTAAGCTGAATGCAATTGACTACCTGCTGAAACCCTATAGCTACCAGGAATTTTTAACAGCAGTAAACAAAGCAAAAAAGCAGATCGACCTCGAATTGGGGGCTGCTACAAGCCTGGAAGCGAATAATCAATTCCTTTTTCTAAAATCTGAATATAAAATTCGCCGCATCAATTTTAACGATATTCTTTATGTTGAAGGTTTGAAGGATTATGTGAAAGTTTACCTGGCCCACGAAGACAAGCCCATTCTTTCACTTAGTTCGATGAAGGCGATGGAGGAAAAACTGCCTGCCGATCATTTTATGCGGGTTCATCGCTCGTTCATCGTTAACCTCGATAAAATTGAAGTGATTGAACGCAGCCGCATCGTATTTGGAAAGACTTATATCCCAGTCAGCGAACAGTATAAAGAGAAGTTCCAGGAGTTCCTGAACCAGAATTTCCTGTAAGATCAATCATTCACCAGGTGACTTTGAGTCACCTGGTGAATAAAAGTCACCCGGTGAATAGCTTTACAAGCTACTTATCGTGAGCTCTTTGGGGAAAGCGATTATGCCCAATAGACTTGCCTCGAGCCCCATGGGGCTCGCAACCATCCCCAAGGTACTAGTCGAAAGTAACCAGGGGACGATGAAGCGAACCATGGGGCCGATGATGGTCCCTCAGGGGACAGAGATTGTCCCCAATATACTTGCCTTGTGCCCCATGGGGCGAACGGCTATCCCCAAGGTACTTGAGAGAAGTAATCAGGGGATGATGACGCGAACCATGGGGCGGATGATGATCCCCAAGGGGAGAAGGACTTGCCCCAAGGTTCCGGTCCCTATCCCTCGTGGGATAATGACGATCCCCAATGTTTGTACTATCTTTGCACTAAACTATTCAAAAGGAATTATGACCGGAAAAGATTTACGGATTGTATTTATGGGAACGCCCGATTTTGCTGTGGCTAGTTTGAAAGCTTTGGTTGAGGGTGGTTATACTATTGTTGGTGTCATTACGGCCCCGGATAAGCCTGCCGGTCGTGGGCGTCAACTGCAACAGTCGGCCGTGAAACAATATGCCGTTGAGCAAAACCTGCATGTTCTGCAACCCGAAAAGTTGAAAAATCCGGAGTTTATTGCCGAGCTCGAAGCTTTGCAGGCCGACCTGCAGGTAGTAGTGGCCTTCCGCATGTTGCCCGAAATGGTTTGGCGGATGCCTCGCTTGGGAACGTTCAACCTGCACGGATCGTTGTTGCCGCAATATCGGGGTGCTGCTCCCTTAAACTGGGCTGTTATCAATGGTGAAAAGGAAACGGGTGTAACAACCTTTCTGCTGTCGCACGAAATTGATACAGGAGCCATTCTTTTTCATGAAAAAATTACCATTGGCGACAACGACAATGTAGGCGATATTCACGACCGGCTGATGGATATTGGTGCGGGCTTAGTTGTAAAAACCGTGGATGCTTTAGGCGAAGGAAATTATACAACCGTTGAGCAGGACGAAATTCAGAATGAAAACCTGAAACCGGCCCCCAAAATCTTTAAAGAAGACTGTAAAATCGACTGGAGTAAGCCAGCTGTTGAAGTACGGAACCTGATTCGTGGGTTGTCGCCTTACCCGGCTGCCTGGACCGAGTTGGTTGATGGTAAAGGAAAGGTCTTCAGTTTGAAAATTTTCCGTGCTGAAATTCAACCGGCTAATGGTGTTGCCCCGGGGACTTTGGAGACCGATGGTAAAAGCAGCCTTAAAATTGCAGCTAAGGACGGTTGGCTGGTCATTAGCGATCTGCAGCTGTCGGGCAAAAAGCGCATGGCAACCGAAGATTTCTTACGTGGAGTACACGATCCCGAAGCATTTAAGGTGCAATAAAACAAAGCTAAATATCAAAGAAAAATGCTGATGATCTCGATGAGATATCAGCATTTTTACTTTTTCTGAAAGTTATGCTAAAGATTTACTATCCTAATTTCGGGGCGCCTTATCGCGCAGGTAAATAACCGTTCCGGCTACCGGCCGTTCTCCATAGCGCATCCGGTTCATTCGGTATAATTTCTTCAGTCGGATACCGTATTTTTGCGATACGTAATGCATGGTTTCGTCCGACTGGAAAACATGTGTTTTAAAGTTCCGAAGGGCTTTATTCCGTTTCGGAACGATGTACAAAATTTCGTTTACCTGCAAACGGTGCTCATCAGGCAGGTCGTTGTACTTGTAGAGTTCCCACAAGCTCATGTTGAACTCGTCCACAATGCTTTGCGGTGTGTCGCCGGCTTTCACCACAATCGATTTCAACCCGTTTCTGAAAACAACCTTGCGGGTTTGGTAGGGGTTAATCAGTTCTTTGGCTGCTTCTTGCTTGTGGTTGTTTTGGTTCTGGATCATGTCCAGTTCTTCACCGTCAACAACATGATCGTACTCATACAATTTATAGTCTTCAATAATCTTGATCAGTGATTCGGCATAATGTGAAGCGGTAGCATAGCCTGCCTTTTTCAATCCGCGGGCCCATCCTTTATAATCGGTAATGTCCAGCTGGAAAAGGCTTGCATAGCGCGGGTTAGCAACCAGGAAATCACTATGGTCGATGTACGATTCTTCAACCGAACTATAGTGGCGGAAACACTCATTTCGCATATCATCGTCGTGATAAACGCGCCGACCGGTCCAGTTGCTTTTACATTTAATACCAAAATGGTTGTTCGATTTACGGCTTAGGTCGCTATTGCCGTTTCCCGACTCCAGGCAACCTTGCGCCAAGGTAATACTGGCTGGAATTCCACAGCGTAGCATCTCGTGAATCGCCAGTTTACGGTACTTTTCAATATATTCTTCGCGGGTAAGCACCCGTTGTGCCAAACTTAAAATTGCCAGCGAGCAAAAGAATATTAGTAAACTTGTTTTCTTGAGCATAATTCTTGTCTTCTGTAAAATAAATCTTTCCCTGGACCTCGTTTTTGCGCTAATACAATTTTAAAGCGTTATTTTTGAGAAAAAGCTTCCTGACAATGCGAACAAAAGAAATCAAAATTCTGATATCGGAATACAAAAATTCGGAAGAGTTAATAACAAACGATCGTGAATTAGTTTTTGCTGCCCGCGAAACTGCAGCAACAGCTTATGCTCCTTATTCGCATTTTAAGGTGGGAGCGGCACTCCGTTTAACCAACGGAATAATTGTGCGAGGCAGCAACCAGGAGAATGCTGCGACCCCTGTTGGCATATGTGCCGAACGCTCTGCTTTGTTCTGGGCCAATGCCAATTATCCGGATCAGGCGGTTGAGTCGATCGCGATTTCAGCGATTGATCAAAATGGAGAACATGCCTTAAATCTGAGTCCTTGCGGTATTTGTCGGCAAGCTTTGTTGGAATGTCAGCACCGGTATAATCAGGAGATTCGTGTAATCCTGGATAGTCGAAATAAAATTGAAGTGTTGAATAGTGTGGAATGTTTACTACCGCTTAGTTTTAACGGAAATTCGCTGAACGGCTTTAAATAGCCTTGTCAGTATGACAAAAAAAACTCCGCCAATTGCTTGACGGAGTCTGTATCTGAAATTAATTCTTTAGTTCTTTAATCTGAACGAGTTCATCCCAAATGGGGTCGCCTTTGGGAGGGCGAGCCACGATAGTGATGGGTTCTTTCTTCACCGGGTGAATAAACTCCAGCTTACGGGCGTGTAAGTGAATACCTCCATCCTCGTTACTGCGGGCAGCACCGTATTTCAGGTCGCCTTTAATGTGGCAGCCAATTGTTAGCAACTGTGCCCGGATTTGGTGGTGACGACCGGTTTGCAGATCAATCTCCAGCAAGTGATAACGGTTCAAACTGGCTTTGTGCTTATAACTTAAGCTGCACAGTTTCGATCCTTTCTTTTGTTTTTTTGAGGCGAAGCTTTTGTTTTTTCCCTCATCTTTCCAAAGATAGTGTTCCAGTGTGCCTTCCTCTTCTTCCGGTAAAATATCGACAACAGCCCAGTAGGTTTTCTTAATGGCTGTTTTATCCTGAAACATTTCATTCAGGCGGGTAAGCGCTTTGCTGGTCCGTGCAAAAAGTACGATCCCGCTTGTCGGGCGATCCAGCCTGTGAGGCGATCCCAGGTAAACATCGCCGGGCTTGTTATATTTCTTTTTAATATAGGCCTTAACCTTTTCAATTAAAGGTTCGTCGCCGGTTTTGTCACCCTGTACAATCTCGCCACATGCTTTATTGACAGCAATCAGGTGGTTATCTTCGTATATTACTTGCATAGGTTAAAATTTCAAATTCGAAGATTCAAATTCCAAGTTTCACAACTTAAAACTTGAAACTCAGAACTTGGAACTGATTAGTATTGTTCTCGTTCGTTCGGGAAATCCTTCGATTTTACATCGTTAATATAGTGTGTGACGGCACCTTTTATATCTTCTGCCAGGTTTGCATAACGTCGTAGGAAACGAGGTGAAAATTCCTGAGTGATACCCAGCATGTCATGAATCACCAAAACCTGACCGTCAACGCCGTTACCGGCACCAATACCGATTACGGGGATGCGTAACATTTCAGAGACTTGTTTTCCTAGTTTGGCCGGAATTTTTTCAAGCACAACAGAGAAACAACCGGCTTCTTCCAGTAATTTGGCATCTTCGATTAATTTTTGAGCTTCTTCTTCTTCCTTGGCACGAACCGAGTAAGTTCCGTAGCGGTTGATTGATTGTGGCATCAATCCTAAGTGACCCATGATGGGGATACCGGCCGAAAGGATACGGTTAACAGATTCAATGATTTCTTTTCCGCCTTCAATTTTAATCGCATCGGCAGCTGTTTCCTTCATAATGCGGATGGCCGATTTCAAAGCTTCTTTACTATCACCCTGGTAGGTTCCAAAGGGCAGATCGACTACAACTAAAGCCCGGTTAACAGCCTTGCGAACTGAAACCCCGTGATAGATCATTTGATCCAAAGTCATAGGGAGGGTCGTTTCGTTTCCGACCATCACATTCGAAGCCGAATCACCAACTAAGACAACATCAATTCCTGCCTGGTCGACCAATTTTGCCATACTGTAATCATAGGCAGTCAACATGGAAATTTTTTCACCCTTCAGTTTCATCTCTGACAAAACATGAGTGGTTACCCTTTTTACTTCTTTATGTACTGACATCTCACAATTAAATTAATACAACATGCAAAGTAAGTAACTTTTATTGAATGTGTCGGTATTGCCATCGGATAAAGCACTGACATGTTTGTCTATGTCGTTTTGTCATCAAAACTGTCAGTGATAAAGTTCAGGCTTGGGACGTTTGTGCCAATTTTTCACCCGAAAGCAAGGTTTTTTACTTGGCATGGTGATTGAATAAATCACACCGAGTTCAGAATTTTAATTAGAAATAGAATTAAAAACTAAAGATAAAAATGGGAAAAATTATTGGAATCGACTTAGGAACAACCAACTCTTGCGTTGCCGTAATGGAAGGTAACGAGCCGGTTGTAATTCCTAACAGTGAAGGAAAGCGTACAACTCCGTCAGTTGTTGCTTTTGTAGAAGGTGGAGAGCGTAAAATTGGTGATCCTGCAAAACGTCAGGCGATCACAAATCCACATAAAACGGTTTATTCAATCAAACGTTTTATGGGTGAAGGTTTCTCCCAGGTAAATAAAGAAGTTTCACGTGTACCTTACACTGTTGTGCAAGGTGATAATAATACACCTCGAGTACAAATTGATGATCGTAAGTACTCACCTCAGGAAATCTCAGCAATGGTTCTTCAAAAAATGAAGAAAACAGCTGAAGATTATTTGGGTCAGGAAGTAACAGAAGCTGTAATTACAGTTCCTGCATACTTCAACGATGCTCAACGTCAGGCAACCAAAGAGGCTGGTGAAATTGCCGGTTTGACAGTTCGCCGGATCATCAACGAACCTACTGCCGCTTCATTGGCCTATGGTTTGGATAAGATGGACCGTGACATGAAAGTTGCTGTATTCGACTTGGGTGGTGGTACATTTGATATCTCAATCCTTGAATTGGGTGATGGAGTATTCGAAGTAAAATCAACCGATGGTGATACTCACCTTGGTGGTGACGATTTCGACCAGGTGATCATTGACTGGTTAGCACAGGAATTCCAAAATGAAGAAGGTGTTGACCTGCGTCAGGATCCAATGGCTTTGCAACGTTTGAAAGAAGCTGCTGAGAAAGCAAAAATCGAGTTGTCAAGTTCTACATCAACGGAGATCAACTTGCCATATATTATGCCGGTGAATGGTATTCCAAAACACTTGGTAAAAACATTGAGCCGTGCCAAATTTGAGCAATTGGCTGATACATTGATCAACGCTACAATTGAACCTTGTCGTAAAGCATTGAAAAATGCAGGTATGTCATCTTCTGACATCGACGAAGTGATTTTGGTTGGTGGTTCAACACGTATTCCTGCTATCCAGGAAAAAGTGCAACAGTTCTTCGGTAAAGCTCCTTCAAAAGGTGTTAACCCCGACGAAGTTGTAGCAATTGGTGCTGCGATCCAAGGTGGTGTATTGACTGGTGAAGTGAAAGATGTCTTGTTGTTGGATGTTACTCCGCTTTCATTGGGTATTGAAACAATGGGTGGTGTCATGACAAAATTGATCGAAGCGAATACTACGATCCCGACAAAAAAATCAGAAACTTTCACCACTGCAGCCGATAACCAGCCGTCAGTTGAGATTCACGTTCTGCAAGGTGAACGCCCAATGGCAAACGGTAACAAAACAATTGGCCGCTTCCACTTAGATGGTATTCCGCCAGCACAGCGTGGTATTCCTCAAATTGAAGTAACTTTTGATATTGATGCTAATGGTATTCTGCATGTAAGTGCGAAAGATAAAGCAACCGGAAAATCACAGTCAATTCGTATCGAAGCTTCTTCCGGTTTGAGTGATGATGAAATCAAACGAATGCGCGATGAAGCAGCTGCAAATGCTGATGCAGACAAAGCTGCACGCGAAAAAATTGATAAACTGAACCAAGCTGATAGTTTGATTTTCCAAACTGAAAAGCAAATGAAAGAGTTTGGCGATAAATTGCCGGCTGATAAAAAAGCTCCGATCGAAGCTGCATTAAATAAACTGAAAGAGGCACATAAAGCGCAGGATGTTGCTGCGATTGATGCTGCAACTGCCGAGTTGAACCAAGTGTTCCAGGCTGCTTCTCAGGAAATGTATAATGCTCAGCAAGGACAACCAGAAGGACAACCAGGACCTGATGCAGGTGCTCAAGCAGGAAATGCACAGTCTGGCCAGGATGGTGAAGTTACTGATGTTGACTTTGAAGAAGTCAAGTAGGGTACAATAAATAACAATTACTAATAATTGCCAAAGCGCAGTAAGTCTTTTACTTACTGCGCTTTTTGTTTTTATTAAATTATTGTTTCAGGCGAATTTTCATTGAATTTTGGCCTATATTTGTACCATATCTGTACCGGAACTTAATTCACGACGAAGTGGAACATATGAGTCCTTAAGGATAATAGTGAGACTTAAATGATGGTGAAGATGGTGATAAATAAAATTCAAAAACAATGTGAAGTATGTAACGAACTGTTCACTCCGAAGACGGTGACTTCTGTTTATTGTTCGAGGCATTGTAGCGATGTTGCATATCGCAAAAGGAAAGTACAGAAGAAAAAGGAAGATCAAAGGAGAGCTGTAATTGAAAGCATTCCAGATGACCGTCCTTATATTTCAGTACCGGAGGCAGTTGCTCTTTTGGGTATTGCAAAAAGCACTTTGTACCGACTTGTCCGCCAAGGAAGAATTCCGGCGATCAATTTAGGTACTCGTCTTGTGAGAATTGATCGTGTTACAGTAGAACAAATGTTTCCGGATCAACCGAAGACATTGCCAACAAAAGAGAATCCGGCAGTGAAATTATATCGTCTAGAGCGAGAGGATTGCTACACGATCGGTGAAATTGCTAAAAAATTTGGCATTTCTGATAGTTCCGTTTATAAACATATTCGTAAATTCTCTATCCCAATTCGACAAATTGGAAAATTTGTTTACGCGCCAAAAACAGAAATCGATAGTATTTACAACTCTAGATAATAGGAGGACACCTCATGAAAGAACTATCAAACACGAAGGTTACGGTGAGACTTCGGAAAGCTGAAGATCGCAAGGAGTGGTATGTTTATATTGAGAGCTATCCGGTATTTGTTCCCGGTAAAAGTAAACCGCAACGAAAACGAGAATATTTGAACAGGATAGTTACCTCTGTTGAATGGGATAAGAAGAGAGTGGCTCGTTCTTCTACTGATGGAGAGAAGACATACAGGCCCAAACGAGATGACAACGGTGTTGTTATTTGCAAAAGTGAGCTCGACAGAGAAACGATGTTGTATGCAGATGGTGTACGCAAGCTCAGACAGCGTGAATATGATAATGTTGATTTGTACAGTGATTCAGAGAAAGCGCTGTCAGAACAAAAAGAGCGACTTCAACAAAATTTTATCGATTATTTTGAAAGGTTAATTGATCGACGCCACGGGAAGAATAGTTCAAAGTCTATCCGAATTAATTGGGAACGAGCTCATGTATTTTTGAAACAGTTTGCCGGTGACACCCTTCTGTTTTCGCAAATTGATACCCGTATGGCCGAAGAATTTAAACAGTTTCTTTTGTCTGCTCCAGCGGGGCATAAGAAAAGTGGAACAATCTCACATAATACGGCTGGGACTTATTTCTCTATTTTTAAGGCTGCTGTCAAACAAGCTTTCATTGACGACTATTTGACTGTAGATTTAGCTGCTAAAATGAAAGGATTGAGGGATCAGGAATCGCGTCGAGAATATTTGACCGTTGACGAACTTAACACCCTTGCCGCAACCCCATGTGAAAGGGATATTCTTAAAAGAGCAGCTTTGTTTTCTGCACTAACAGGATTACGTCACTCGGATATTCAGAAACTTCAGTGGAGAGAAATTAGCAAAAATGGGAAACAAGCCTTACTCCAGTTTACTCAGCAAAAGACAAAGGGTGTTGAGTATACTCCTATATCAGAACAAGCCCTGGAACTTTGTGGACCTCCAAGATCCCCGGAGCAATATGTTTTTGAAGGTTTACCTGACCCTTCATGGATATCACGTCCACTCAAGCAGTGGATTACAGCTGCAGGGATTAAAAAAAATATTACATTCCATTGCTTCCGTCATACATTCGCTACCTTGCAATTGTCAAGTGGTACTGATATCTACACTGTTAGTAAAATGTTAGGGCATACAAATGTTAAAACCACTCAGATTTATGCTAAAGTGGTAGACGATAAGAAAAATAAAGCCGCACAGGCTATTCAATTAGATGAAATAAGATCAAAGAATGGGTGAAAAATGTTCCTTTTGGGAATATTTATGATAAAAGTTTCTCAATAAGTGAATATCTTGCTCCAAAAACCGATATATCACACAAATGCTGAAACCGAAATACATTGAATACATTGTTGTTTTAGGGGCTATCTTATTTGGATGCACCGTGATGGCCGTTTTTGTCAGATTATCCGTTCTTGCACTTGGAATTGACGAATTCACAGCAAATGTTATTTTTTTCGCAACTATTTTTTTGTTGTTTATGAGCTATGGTATTCTCATGCTTGTTATCGACGGCCTTTATAAAGCGATCGCTAAAAGGATACTTTTCTACCGCAAGAATACAAAGATATATGCGCCAAGTCCGGTTGAAGTAAAGGACTCTAATAAAATTAGGGAAGACAGTCTGCAAGCGTTGGCTGAAGAAGAGCAGAACTTAAAAAAAGTTGTGATAAAATACACTCAACAGAAATTTGCACCATATACTTCTAATAAACAATTGGATTTGCTCTGTCATTATATAGCTAATTATTTAGACGGGAAGCAATTGTCGGTTACACAACAGATCAGTGTAATCAAATTATCAAACTTGGATATTTACCATTTTGGATGGAATATCTGGAATTTCAAAAAAGTCAGCAATCAGACTGAACTTGCTTTATTCCTAAAAAGTGTATTTCAAGATGTACTCAAAGATGCAGAGGTTGAAACGATAAAGCGACATCTGAAAGACGACGAGTCAAAAGGAATCATAAAAATTGAGAAGGAGCTCCTAGCGGAATAAAGATTAGAAATTATCACCATCCGTAGTGTTTCTTGCGTGTTTTTTCTGTGGCATTACAAACACCCAGAAAACACGGGCTTCATTTGCAGCATAACGATCAAAAACAAAAGTTATGGATGCAAATGAAATTTCCTTTGAGAATCTGCCGAAAGCAGTTGCTCATTTGGTCAACGAAGTGGCCGAAATAAAATCACTGATGGCAAAAGAGCATAAGCCATTAAATCCTCCCAAACGCATACCTATCGGTATTGATGATGCCTGCCGGATTATCGGTAAAGCTAAACCAACCGTTTATACCCTCGTTCGCAAGCGATTGCTGCCATGCTACAAAAATGGTAAGAAGCTTTATTTCTTTGAAGATGAGCTACTGGACTGGATAACCCATGGGAAAAAGAAAACGATTCAGGAGATTGAACGGGAAGCAAGCTCAGAATACCAAAAACGTTATAAAGGCCTACGAAGATGAATCTGTTCGAACTGATCACTAATTTCTGGCGAGTTGATGAACAGAAGAACTTTTCAGGAAACGAGACCCGATTGTTTTTCTTCCTGATTCACGTAGCAAATCGTTCGTATTGGCCGAAGTGGATTGAATTCGCGGATAAACGAATGGTTGCTCATGCGAATATTTCGTTACAGGTACTGAAATCTGCACGAGATCGACTGAAAGAAGCTGGCTTGTTAGACTTCGCCCCAGGGGGTGGATTTAGGGTCAAAACTAAGTATCAGATTCTGACACCTAGGTCGAACCTTAAACTCTCACCATACAATAGTAAGACAAAAGACAGAAATTTTAATATCGATTCTAATGGAGAAAAGAAAGGATTTGTCCACACCGGAAGTGATTTTGACTAATCGGGGATTTTGTGGTGCTCTGCTTGAAGATGCTCAAAGAGTTATCATCGATGAAAGAGAAAAGATAACCCAACGGCGTTTGTTTCTTTCTCTGGAATATTCCGACTTCCTGAATCTGTTTCGGACATTTGGAAGCATTTGCCTGCTGAAGCGAAATCAGGACCAGAATTTTATCATTGATGATAACAACGAACCAATAATCAAACAGTTCTACTTTTATACGACCAATAATCCTTCCTTTTTTGGTGATTTAACAAAAGGGATCTTACTGCAGGGCAAATACGGTTGCGGCAAGACTGTTCTGTTGGAAACCTATTCAATTCTTCATAATCACATTGTAAAAAAGTATTGTCTTAATTACCCCTTGCTGCTGTTTGTGAAATCGGTTGAATTGCAAGACCAAATTCGAAAGCAGTCGCTGGCGACGTTTGTAAGAAGACCGTTAATCATTGATGAATTTGGCCGGGAACCAAAAGCGATTCAGGATTACGGGAATATTACCCGTCCCATTTCCGAGTTATTAAGTCTCAGAAGTGATGTTGGAGCGATCACCCATGGAACTTCGAATTTTGCACTGAACACGCTTTCATCTGATGAATTTTATGGAGGGATGATTGGCGATCGGCTTAAGGCCATGTTCAATTTCATCACCTTACCAGGTGAGAGCAGGAGGAGGTAAAATGAAGATCGAAAATCGGACGCTGAGATTATTGGAAAGGACTCTATTTGTTGATGAAGCAAGTTTGTGCTTCGGTCAGACCGAAACCTTGCTCCGAAGAGCAAAAAACATCCCGTCGGTCTCATTTATTTTCAAATTCCAATTCAAATGAAAACGATTAAAAATAGAAATATTAATGGGAGGCCAGCCAAAAAGCCTTCGGAGAAGAAGGCCTATAAAGTAACTCTCAAGATGGCTACTGAGGAATATTATTCTCTTAAAGCTAAAGCACGGACGGCAGGTGTTAACCGCAGTGAATTTATTCGTCGATGTATTCAGTCGGGAGTGGTGAAACAACGGCTTACACCAGAATTGGCAGGATACATTCGACAGCTATGTGGAATGGCCAATAATATCAATCAGATTGCGAGAACCGCTAATGCGGCTGGTTTTTTTGAAGTCCAGAAACATTTGTTTACGATAACTGAGCGACTGGATAATTTGATTATACGGATTGAGGATGATTGCTAAAATCGTACAAGGGCAAGGATTTCAGGGAGCAGTGAACTATGTTCTCAATAAGAAGGATGCCAATCTAATTTATGCAGAAGGAGTGCGGTTGAAAGATAATGCATCCATTACACAAAGTTTTGTCACCCAAAGCAAGCTAAGACCAAACGTGACAAAGCCCGTCGCACATATATCATTGGATTTTTCGGTCCAGGATAAGGGAAGGTTGACAGATCGGCTTATGGTCGATGTTGCGCAGGAATATTTACAAAAGATGGATTACGAAAATACACAGTATATTATTGTTCGGCATCATGACACAGAACACCCACACGTTCACTTGATAATAAACCGGATTGACAATGATGGCAAGAGGATTTCGGATCAGAACGAAAAACTGCGGAATTCCAGAATTTGTATGGAATTGACGAAGAAACACGGTCTTTATATTGCTGCTGGAAAAGAGAATGTGAAGGAACACCGACTCAAAGGAGCAGATAAGGTTAAATATGAAATTTATAATGCTTTAAAATCGGCTTTGCCCAACTGCAGAAATTGGCAGGAGTTGAAAATTGAACTTTGGAAATCCGGTATTTCTCTCGATTTTCGGAAGAATGGGAGTACGGATAAGATTCAAGGCGTGCGGTTTCAGAAGGATGAATATAAATTCAATGGATCAAAAATTGACCGGGCTTTCAGCTATTCCAAGATTAATTATCAGTTGCAACAAAATGCCAGGTTGATGCCTGTTCTGTCCTTTCCGAGTTACGCAAATAAGCTTCACAGTGGGAAGGCATTTTCTTCTTCATGGGGAACAGCTGCTTCCGTGATGGGAGATTTGTTGAATATGCTGAAAGCTTCTCCAGGGAATGTTGGAGACAATAGGGAACAATTACGAGAAGAGGCACAAAGACGGAAAAGGCGGAAAAAGGGGCGCAGGTTGTAACGAATTAAAATTAGGATTATGGGAACAGGGAAAATGGATTCTTCAGTAGTTTATGCTCTTTTTGAAGAATTAAAACAAAAGATTGATGAATTGGGCAAGAGAAATACCGAAAATGATCAGTCAAATCCAGATGTTGGTATCGAGAAATTGAGGGGACAAACGGATGGCTTCCAAGAGCCCGTTAGGCGGAAGGATTTTTCAGCAGAACAAATGAAGGAACTCAGGAGTGATATCGCCCAAGTCACGGCCTATACCATCGAAAAAATTCATGGTAAGCTATTTGTGGTGTCAAATGAGTTAAAATCTATCCTAAACGGTATCGGCAGGAAGATTGAGCTATCACAAGCTAATGAAAATGTTACCGTCCGCAAAGAGCACGTGTTTATCGTAGATTTTCGAAGTAGTAAGACTGCCGTGACCATCATTGCTTTGGTTTTGATTATTCTCTCTTTAATTGCCGCTAATATCTGGCAGTTCAATAATAATGCTCTCTTAAAAGATAATGACCTGAAGTATAGATATGTCAAAATGAAAGGAAAGGCAAAGGCTCAAGATCTTTCTCGATTGGAGACTGTTTTTGTTTATGAACGAAATAGGGATAGTATTTCGGTTATTCGCAAACAGGTTGAGACCTACGAGCGATTAGTGAAGCAGGAGATGGAAAAATTGGAACGAAAAAAGTTGGAGAGTGAAAGCAATGGAACAGGATCGAAATGAGGATTAGCTCTCTAAATTTTGGCCGCGTTTCGGAAAGGGATTTTAGAAAGTTAAGTGCGAGGGGTTTTGTAGATTACACCTAGTGATTGGTTGATACTCTAGTCTACACTTTAATCCTTTATTGTCGGTAAATTTGCAGGCAAACATAGATCTTTACTTTCGTTGGAGCAGTATTTGGTTGTATTGCCAATACAACATTATTATTTTGGTTAAATCACCCAAATAGTCCATTCCTATCTTTAGTTTGGATAATTTATGAAATGTTTATGCTTTTTGTTGTGGACTTGTTCCCTTGTATTGATGTTAAATATTATTATTAATTTGTCAAGAGTTGTCTTTATGTCAGTAAACTAACAGAACTATACCTAAATGAACTACATAAAATACTCTTTATTTTCTCGATCTTTTGTCACAATAGCGATGATGTACATATTGGTTAGCTGTGGGTTAAAAGATTCGCCTAAAAATAATTCATTGTCTGAGAGATTGACCGAGATAGAAGGGGAAATGTTTCACAATGCTGAAAACCTGGATTCTTTAATAAACGGATTAGATACCACAAACCTCTCACCGATTGCAGCAGCAAGAATAAATACGATAAAGGGATTAGCGCAATATAATAAGGAAGAATATCGAAATAGCATTTCATCCATTGAAAAAGCGGAACTGGTTTTTATTGAGGCCAAAGACGAATATCATCTCCATATTAGCCGGCTGGTAAAGGCATTTGCTTTCGAACTCCTCCAATTAGAAGGTGTTGCATTGGAAATGTACGTTGACTGTGATGCCTATTTTAGCACTAATGGATTTACCACTTTGAGATTCTATTCTTCCCTTGGCCTTTTAAGATATAGCAATCTTATCGGAATCGACGGAGAAGAACTGAAGAAGAGAATTCAAGAAGACTCCGAAAAATTAAAGGATCCTTTATACGACGGGCTATTCTATGCGACACTTGCTTTTATAGAAAAAAAACAAACTCTCCAAATTGATTATACTCAAAGAGCGATTGAATCCTTTTCAAAAGGAGACTATTGGGCCAAGGTATATAAATGGGAACTTAACCTTCTGTATAAGATGATGGAGAAAGACCATTCAGAAAAGGTGCAGAAATATTACGATCAATTTACAACCAAGAAGTACTCACATACACCTACTTTAAACGAAAGGCTGCGCTATAAATTTGCTCAAGCTTTTTTGTATATCAAACAAAAAAAGTTTGACGATGCGATTAAAATAGCGATTGAAGTCTTAAACGAAGCCGATAAGGCTAATGATACCAGAGCTATGAATGAGTGCCTGCAGAATTTGGTTTTTCTGTATGTAAAAACCGGCAACTATAAAAAAGCCTTTGAAATGAGAGAAAAGTTTCTCGTGTTAGATTCCAAACGGGTTAGTGAACTGAAACGAAATCAATTATTTGCTTTAGGTGCTCACTACAAATTTTCCGAGCTTCAAAAAGACAAATCTAATCTTAAGCTGAAAGTTCAACGCAGTATCCTGATTATAATAGTAGTTAGTTTTCTATCACTTAGCCTGGTCATATTGGGATGGCAACTGCTTCAACGGGATAAGCGTACGCGAGAGAAATTGCAAAAGGAGAAGATGGAAATTCAAGGGCAAATTGATATTTTACTTTCATCATTTCGGAAATCAGAAAGCGACAACAAACAATTAATTAACCAAATGGAGGATGTGAAAAGTCGGTATAACAAATCGATCCGAATCTCCGAATTCTTAAGTTCTGTCGAAAATCGAGAGATTAAAAACTGGATGGAATTTGAAGTCCACTTTTCGGTATTGCTCCCAAGGTGGGTGGAGAGTTTAAAGCAAAAAGCTCCTGGTCTTACGCCAACGGATATCAGATACTGTATGTGTATCTATTTTAATTTGAGCAATTACGTGATCTCTGATTTGTGTAATGTAAGTAATGATGCTATTAAAAGCGCAAAAAAAAGAATCCGTGACAAGTTGTTACTAGCAGACGCGACTGAAATCTACCTCTTCCTGAAAGCTATTGAATAACAGCCCCTTAATATTCACACAACAAAATACACCCTTTTACACCCCAGCCAGAAATAGAATTTTTATTCGTGGTATTTTACATTTGTAGCAGATCAGAAAAAAGTCATTACTACTAACTAAAATTACGATGAAAAAGAAAATTACTATTTCTTTGTTCGGTGCGTTTGTTCTTTTAAACTTCTTTATATCCCCGAATTATCGTTCGGAAAGTCACGCACAAATAAATTTGGAGATGCTATCAGCATGCGCAGACGAATCGGTTGAAGAACCACCGGGGCAAATATATCCTTCGCCTTCTAGCGAAGTTCCATCAGAATCCTGGTTTTGGGAGTTGTTAAATACACTCTTCGAATAAAAGTTCAGGTTTACACAACTGCTATTTTCCGGCAAGAGTTTAATTGGTTTTATCAAACTAACTAATATCGTTGTAACATAATATGGGGGGTAAGACTGTGTCATATTATCTGCATGTTTTCATCATAATTGTGCTATCGGCAGGGTTCATAGCTCCGTTAATCGTAGATTCAGAGTTGTATGATTCTACACGAATGGGGAAGATATTCTTTTTTTCCAGGTGGATGATTGTGTTTGTTATTGCATGCTTACCTATCTACTTTATGAATAAGGCACAGCAAATTGATAAATTGACACTTGCTGTTTTGGCTTGGGGTGTTTGGACTTTAGTAAGAGGGAAAGAAGGAGGTATCTGGTATGACGAAAAATTCTTTTGGTTCTCTGGCTGTTTTGTCTTTTATTTTCTGGCAACCACATTACTAAAAGAAATAACAACCCGAGGCTGGGAACAACTTATGCGAATCCCGTTACTGGTAATTGCTCTTGTTGCATTAGCCGAGGCCGCGTTAGGAATACTCCAACTTTACGGGTTGGCCCCCATTTATCACGGGCAGTTTAAAATTTCGGGGCACTTTTTTAACCCGGCGCCCTATGCGGGCTTCCTGGTAGCTTCACTGCCCTTTGCTTTGTTGCTTTCGTCGGTTAAGCAAAATTCCGCAATCAACAAAATTATACATTGGCTGGGGTATCTGTCCGTTTGCCTGATCCTGGTTGCAATCCCATCCACCCGGAGCCGGGCGGCTTACCTGGGCTTGGGGGCCGTGTTGCTGGTTTGGTTATTTTTCCGCTATCATCCCTTGTTATATGTCAAAAGGGTATTGAATACCCCGTTAAAAAGGAGACTGGCTTATTGGGCTGTCCCGGTTTTGATGTTTACTGTACTTACCACTCTTTACCTGTTCAAGAAAGATTCGGCTTCCGGACGTTTGCTAATTTGGAAGGTTGCAGTGCATACTATTGCGGAACGCCCGGTAATTGGGCATGGCTTTAACACGGCTCAAGCAACCCTGGCTCCGGTCCAAGCAAACTATTTTGCTGCGGGCAACGGAACGGAGAACGAAAAGATGCTGGCTGGAAGCGTGCGTTGGGTATTTAACGAATTTATGCAAACTGCTTCTGAAACGGGCATAATCGGCTTAGCGTTATTCTTGCTGGGTGTCGGTTATGCATTATTCTTCAATCTACCTGCCTCTTTATCGCAGCAGCACCGGTTAACCGCAGGAGCTGCCAGGGCCTCAGTGGTTGGTGTTTTGGTGTTTGGCTGTTTTTCGTACCCGTTTTACTCGTTGCCAGTGACGCTGCTGTTCTTCTTGTCTCTTGCTATATTGGCGGCATTTCATCCCATGGGCTCGGTTGAAATTGGACCTGTTTTGGTCCCAATCATGAGATTCTCAATTTTTATTGTTATTAGTTTGTCGATCGTGTTCTATGTCTTGCACAGCCCTAGTCTAAAGCGAGCTTATTGGGTATGGGACGAAGCTAATAAGTTGTATAATATACAATCTTATGCTGAAGCCAACGAAAGCTTTGAGGAGGCTTATTCTGTTTTGCGCCATAACGGCCTGTTTTTGCAGCAATACGGTAAATGTTTGGCTATGGAAGAAAAGTACCACCAAGCCATAGATGTGCTCACCCAAGCCACGAACTATTACAACGACGAATTTACCGGCATTGCCTTGGGCAACTGTTACCAGGCCATTGGAGAATATGCCAAAGCAGAAACACAATACCGACTGGCAGCCAATACCGTTCCCCATAAGTTTTATCCACGGTACCTTTGGGCCAAACTATACGCGGAAGCAGGGCAGACAGAAAAGGCAATAGCAATGGCAAAAGAGCTACTCAGCAAAGAAGTAAAAGTGCCCTCAAAAGCTATTGATGAAATAAAAGCAAAAATGCAACAACTCATAAATAGCGATGCAAGCTTGCAAATGAATGAGTAACAAATCCAAAGGGATAAGATCGAAAGCAGGTGTATGATGTTCCGCTTACCGTTCATCCCTTGAAAAAAAAGGAAGGATGTGATAATGAGATAGATACTAGCTTAAATAACCTAATGGTCTTATGACATTTTAATTTTTCGATATATGTTATTCAAACTAAACTAAAAAAAATGAAAAATAAAGTATTGTCTTTTATATTATTTGGGGTGATAGCCCTCAATTTGGTGTTGATTAGTGGCAAAATGGATTCCCAAAGTGAATTCTTAGGCTCTTTAGTAAGAATTTCGTCAGCTGTTGGAGAGGAGAGTACTGTCACTTGTGATTCTGGTCAGGAAGGGATTTGTTATGCAGATGATCCTGGAGATAGGTACGATTGTTGTCCCGATGATCCTATACGTACTCCGTGCTTAGATCAAGACATAATGTGTCAACCAACTGGTGATCCTGAAGATTGTTGTGATTTCCATGAAGCCTGCGTTAACCGCTGGTGAGGCCTGTCTTGTTTACAGAGGTAATTAATAACAACAAAGTTTTAAAACAAACAAATAGTATTCACTCAATGAGAGTGAATACTATCAAATATACAAAAAATGGCACAATTTATATATTATGTATCTTTAATGGTGTGCGTGTTAGTTGGATGTGGGGTTAAACAGGAAATTAATAGAAGCGATAAGAAATATGTAGTTGACATGAACACGCTGAAAAGATATGAGATGGAAGATTTATTTGAACAACCAGCTATAGCTCCTCTTGAAACTTCAAATGAGATACTTCTAGGACGCATAAATAAAGTAGTCTATAATAGTGGGGATATATATTTTCTCGACCAATCTCAAAACTCAATATTTACATTTAATCTCGACGGTGAATTCGTACATAAACTGAAAAGGGTCGGGAGAGGCGAAGGAGAATATCTAGGCATAACTGACTTTACAATCAACCCCTACACAAATAACATAGAGATGATAGATGGGAAAAAATTACGAATATATGATCATTGTGGTGAGTTCGTAACCCAATTAGATGTCCTAGATAAAGATATATCTTCCGTTACGCGAATAGAAATAGTTGACTCTTTAACAATTGCTTTTATTTCGAAATTCTCAGAAAAAGAGGGATTATTATATTCCAGAGAAAAGGGAGGGTTCATACTTAAAGAAGAAGTATTTCCTCAATGGGCTAGAACTAAAATTCCTTTCGGTAGTTTTCGAAGTTTATCTAGAGATGATGTAGTACACTATTTTCAAGCGTATTCAAATAAAGTATATTCAATAGATGCTGGAGGATACCATTTAGAATATGAATGGGATTTTGGTAAGAATAACTTTGATTATGAAAATCCACCATTGTTGGATGAAGTTAAAGGATATTCTTCATGGAAAGAAGCAAAAGGGAATGAGGAGTATTATATGAGTAAATATATTGTACAATTTCAGAATGGGCTGGAAAATAGTAGTCATATATTAACTAATTTTCTTTATAGAGGAAAACCTTCAACAATAATATTTAATAAGATGAATGGGAAATACGTTTTATTTGATGGACAATTGAGCAACCTGCTGTTTTTTAACAAAGCATTTTTCGTTGAGGATAATACGATTGTTGTAGTTGTTGATACTCGAAGTCTAAAAACCAAGCCTACTGATTGGTTTTCTGATTTGGACAAAACAATTGTCAAAAATCTCTCGATAGAAGACAATCCTGTACTTTTAAAACTTAGGTTGAAATCCAATGTCTTAGAATAATAACAAAATCTAAAGCAATATCACTTAAGGAAATGAAAATATATAAAATTGTCATGGTAAGTTCAGTTGTTGGATTACTTGTCATAAATCTGGTGCTTATGAC
Source organism: Mangrovibacterium sp. (assembly GCF_059905295.1). Classification (NCBI taxonomy): domain Bacteria; kingdom Pseudomonadati; phylum Bacteroidota; class Bacteroidia; order Marinilabiliales; family Prolixibacteraceae; genus Mangrovibacterium; species Mangrovibacterium sp. The sequence continues at coordinate 22,954 of NZ_JBZQJF010000028.1, read as the reverse complement.
AAAAAACAGTAAGAAAGATAACTGTATCGAAAAGCAGAGAATAGTCAAAGCTTTAATGACCCAAAAATTCCGAGACATATCGACAACGTGTGTGTATGAAAATGAAATACGAGCAGTGAATAATTGTAGACTTCAAATTAGCGATGATAATATCCAACTAAAAGATATAGTTGCTAAATCTCCAGTTTTAGTATTTCGGTTTTCAATATTTAGTTGCTCTGCTTGCGTAAATTTCACTTTAGACAGACTTAAGAACTACTTTGTTGATTTTGAGACTAACGGTAAAATAGTGCTGATTTATGATGACGAGAATATGAGAGTTTCAGATGCTATGTTTGGAAAGATGCCATACGCAACACAAAACCGAAATATTCTTGGTTTACCTCTCGAAAAAGCAAACATCCCTTTTCTTTTCATTTTGGATGAAGAAATGAAGACTAAGCAATTCTTTGTTCCTGAAAAAGAAATGCCAGAATTAACCGACAGGTATTTGTCTGTCATCAAAGAAAGGTATTTTTTAAAATAATAATTCTTACAATTACAGGGATAAAGAGTTTTTAGCGCTATATGCGAATGTTGACTTATGAGTGCAGTAGTCATTTTTAAAAGATGTTTGTCGTCTTTCTCTCTTGTCTCCACTTTCATCGTATTGGCTATAATAGGACTAGCTATAATGCCTTTGGTCAACTTACGATTGTACCCGGGGCGGAGTAAGCCGGCAGTTACGGTAAGCTACCAAATGCAGGGGGCCAATGCGGTGGTTATCGACAGCGAAGTGACTTCCCGTTTGGAAGGTCTGTTGTCGCGGGTTGAAGGCCTGGAAAAGCTCACCTCCCGGACATCGGCCGGTAGTGGGTGGATAAGTATGGAGATGAATAAGGGAGCGGATATGGATGCCGTCCGTTTCGAGGTGGCCACTTTAATCCGGCAGGTTTTTCCCTCGCTACCGGAACGGGTGAGCTACCCGGAAATACGGGCCAGCCGACCGGATGAGGAAGAAAAGGCTGAAACCCTGCTTACTTTTACCATGAGCGGCCTGGGGCAGAACAGCGAAATAGGCAATTATGCGAATGAATACTTGGCACCCCGCTTATCGGAACTGCCGGGGGTAAACGGTGTTTTTGTTTACGGGGGCAATTCGCGCCGGATTGATTTGGTGTACAACAAGGAACTGCTCAAAAATATCGGGCTTGCGGTATCGGAATTGGCTTCTCAAATCCGCGAATATTACAGCCAGACGAACCTGGGGCGGGTAGCTGATCAAACTTTTTCGGGCGACCAGACCTTTGTGCCGGTTACTTTTTCAGGCTGGGGGGCCGACAAGTTTAAGCCGGACGACATCCAAATCAAACACCAGGGGCGCCTGTTCAAACTGACAGACCTGGTGGAAGTGAAAGAGCGGGAAAGCGAACCGAAGAGTTTTTACAGGATCAACGGGCTGAATACGGTCAACATCGTGGTGCAATCGACGCCGGGTGCTAACCAGATTGTCACAGCCGGTTTGGTTAAGGACAAGGTCGGGGAAATGCGCGCCCAATTGCCCAAAGGTTACGGCATTAATGTTAGTTACGACAGTTCGGAGCAATTAAAAGAAGAACTCAACAAAATTATCCTGCGCATCCTTTCATCGGTGGCTATTTTATTGCTTTTTGTACTGCTGGTCAGCCGAAGCGGGCGTTACCTGCTGGTAATCAGTTTCAGCATCCTGGCCAACATTTTAATAGCCTTTATTTTTTACTATTTGCTGGGCATCGAAATCCACATGTACTCGCTGGCTGGTATCACCATTTCGCTGGGCATCCTTATCGATAATACCATCGTTATGGCCGACCACCTGCGCAACGGGCATGGCATTAGCGTGTTCCGGGCTATCCTCGCCGCTACTTTGACAACGATGGGAGCATTGGTCGCCGTTTTCTTCTTGGACGAAGATTTGCAACTGCGGCTCATTGATTTTGCCTGGGTCATCATGATTAACCTGGCGGTATCGCTGCTGGTATCCCTGTTTTTTATACCGGCCCTGCTCGACAAAATGCTCCTTCGGAAAGTAAAAACCAGGCGCACCTACCGGCGCATGCGCCGGAAAGTGAAGATGACCCGTTTTTACGGTAAGTCAATCCGGCTGATGGCGCGGTTCCGCTGGGCGCTGTTGCTACTTGCCGTTTTGGGCTTTGGGCTTCCGGTTTATATGTTACCTGCCTCTTTCCAGGAGCGTCATTGGTACACTAACTGGTACAATAAAACGTTGGGCGCCCAGTTCTACCTCGAAAACATTAAACCGGTTGCCGATATAGTGCTTGGGGGAAGTTTGCGCCTGTTTACCGAGAAGGTACAGCACCAGGCCCTTAGTAGCTCCAACCGGCGGACAAGCATTAACATTTCGGCAACAATGAACGATGGCAGCACGCTGGAGCATACCAACGAGGTGTTTGAGAAACTGGAGAATTTTCTTTCAAATTATAATGAGATAGAACAGTTTGAAACCCGAATATACAGCCCTTCATCTGCGCAGATAACAGTGTTGTTCAAGCCGGAATACGAGTTTGGCGGGTTCCCGTTCACGCTTAAGAGCGAAGTCGAAAGCAAAGTCATCGATTTGGGGAGCGCCGATTGGACTGTAAGCGGAGTGGGGCGCGCTTTCGACAATTCGCTGAACGAGGGCTACCGCAACAGCCGCATCCAGCTGTATGGCTATAACCTGGAGGCGCTGAAAGGTTATGCCCAAAAGGTTAAACGTTACCTGGAAGAAATCCCCCGGGTGGAAGAAAATTCCATTTTCATTAACGGGCGGTCAACTTCGGGGGGCAATGTCCATCGCGAGTATTACCTGGATTTGGATATGGACCGGATGCGGCGTACCGGCATATCGCAAGGCTGGGTACTGCGCGACTTGTCAGATCTGTCGAGGGATGAAGACTGGGTAATGCCCGTTTACAAAGGAAGGGAACAACAGACCGTTTACCTGTTACCGGGGCAAACTTCGCTCCCCGATTTCTGGGAAATCAACAACCTGCCCCTTGACCTGGGTAACAAGCGTGTAACCCGGTTAAACGGTTTGGGTAGTTTCAGCAAAGAGCGGGAGCAAGACCTGATCAACAAAGAAAACATGGAATATACCATGGTGGTCGAATATAATTTTATCGGGAGTTACGGGCAGAAAGAATACATTATCGGGCAGGTTGAACAGCGCCTGGTACAGGAGCTGCCTGTTGGTTACCGGATTAAACAACAATATTACCAGGGCGGGAACTGGCTGGACGAAAAAGCAGACCAAACGCAGGTCTGGATGCTTTTGCTGGTCGCCGCGATTATCTTTTTTATTTGCGCCATTGTGTTTGGTTCCCTTTTGCAGCCCCTGGCTGTGCTTATGATGGTTCCGCTTTCATTTATCGGGGTATTCCTCACCTTCTGGTATTTCGATTTCGGTTTCGACCAGGGAGGCTATGCTTCATTGCTGCTTTTAAGCGGGCTGACGGTTAACTCGGCTCTATATATTCTGAACGACCTGAATACTATGCGGAAACGTTTTGCCTGCCTCTCTCCTTTGAGGGCGTATCTGAAAGCTTACAATAACAAACTGGTGCCGGTGGTACTCACCCTTTTTTCGACTGTGCTGGGGCTGGCTCCTTTTCTTTCGGGGGGCAAGAAGGAAGCATTCTGGTTTAGCCTAGCTGCCGGTACCATCGGGGGTCTTCTGTTCTCGATGGTGGCCATTGTGGTCATCCTCCCGCTGTTTGTGAGGGGAATTAAACCGAAGCGGTTAAGGAGTTTTAAATGGTTGAGACGAAAAGCTGCCCGGAAACAACAACGAAGAATTCTATTTGTAACGATAAAAAACTAATCCATGATGTTAAACCTGAAAACGATAAACGCTGTGCCCCTGCTTTGGGCTTTATTGGGCATTTCCCTGTTGGCCGGTTGTAGCAGTGGCGAAGCGAAACAAGCCAATGCCGTTGGTAAGCTGGAGTATACTGAAGATGTGAATGTGGTGGTCACCTCGAAAGCCCGCCAGGGAATTTTTTATAAAGAATTTGAGAACAACGGGAGGCTTACAGCCCGGCAGGGAGCGTCCCTGAACTTTGAACAAGCGGGAAAAATTGTTGCTGTCAATGTTTCCAACGGCGACCGCGTGTCCAACGGCGATGTACTGGCTGCTGTAGAAGATTCGCAGCAACAATACAATTACGAAAAGGCTTTAAGGAATAAAGAAAAGTGCTACCTGGCGCTGGAAGAGGCCCTGCTGAACCAGGGGTATTCCATGAACGATTCGGCGTCGATCCCCAAGGCAACTATGGAAATGGCCCTAATCCGTTCGGGCTATCAGGATGCCGTGAACGAGGTTAAACTGGCCAAGCGGAACCTCGACGAAACCAAGGTGGTAGCCCCTTTTGCGGGGGTTGTTGCCGACCTCGAAGCCCGGGTCTTTAACGAAACGACCAGTTATAATCACTGTTGCAGCCTGATTGATAACCGGGAGTTTGAAGTTAGTTTTCCCATGCTGGAAGCTGAAATGGCCCAACTCCAAAAAGGAATGGATGTGGAAGTGGTCCCGTTTGCTTTTGAGGGCGACACGCTGCACGGCAGGTTGTTTGAAATTAACCCCAAAGTGGCCGATAATGGCATGGTGGACGTAAAAGCGCTGGTGTCCAATAAAAACGGTCGGTTGACTGAAGGCATGAACGTAAAAGTAATGGTGCACAAACCAATGGGAAACAAAATTTATGTTCCCAAAGAAGCTGTTACCCTTCGGCAGGAGCGGAACGTGGTATTTGTAGAGAAGAACGATACAGCTTTCTGGCGCTACGTGGATGTGGGCGAGACCAATTCAGAATATACAGTAATTAACAAAAATATCAGTCCTGGGGAAGATGTCATTATCGAAGGTCATTTCAACCTGGCACACCTTTCACCGGTGCAGGTCATCAAAGAGAATTAAGACAAGCGTTCCCCGTAAACTTTTAAACCTTTAAAACAAGCGATGATACTATTTCAGCTAAGCAAACGACTAATCTTATTGGCCGGCGCGGTAATGATATGGAATCAGGTACATGCACAGACCATGGAGTTAACGCTGGATGAGGCGATTGCCTTGGGCAAGCTAAAATCGTTCGAGGCTTTCAGTGCAAAAAACAGCTTTTTATCCAGCGCACTCGATTACCAAACATCTTTAAGGTTGCTGTTCCCCAAAGCGACCCTTTCGGTCACTCCGTCCAATTACAGCCGCTCCATCGAAGAGCAATGGGACTCGAACGACCAACAATACCGCCCCTACGAGGTTCAAAGCCTGACCTCAAGCGGACGAATCTCATTGACCCAGTACGTTGCCAAGACCGGAGGTACAGTCACCATGAACTCGTCGCTGTACCGGTACAAAACCTTTAAGGAACAGGGGGACGACTATTTAGCTTATATTTCTAACCCGGTAACCCTGAGTTATTCGCAAAACCTGACCGGGGTGAATACATTCAAATGGCGAATCAGAATGGATTCGGTAAGCTATCGGCAGGCACGCAAACAATATCTGGAGGATGTTGAAAACACCAAGATAAAAACCATCAATCTGTTCTTTAACCTGCTGAATGCCGAGATGAGCTGCAAGATTGCGGAGCTGAACAAAAGCAACGCCGATACCCTGTTTTTTTTCGGGAAAAAGAAGCTTGATATAGGAGCGATCTCGCGGGATAATTACCTTAAACTGCAACTACGGAAGGTCAATGCGGGCATTTCGCTCGAAAGTTGCCTGTTAGCACTTGACGAAGCCCGGTTAGCTATGAACAACTTTCTTGAGCTTCCGAGGGAAACGCAAATCCGTTGCCAGATCCCTTCGCAAATCCCTGATTTTGTGGTTTCCGCCGCAGATGCGCTATTAAAAGCCTTTGACAATAACCCGGATATGGCAGCGCTGGAAAACAAACTGCTGATGGCTGAACGCTCGGTGAAAATGGCTAAAGCAAACCGTTTTTCGGCCAATTTCAGTGCGACAGTTGGTTTGAACCAAAACCAGGAGAAGCTGACCGATGCTTACCGGGACTTGAAAAACCAGGAATCCCTGTCGCTGACCTTATCGATCCCGCTTGTGGACTGGGGCGATACCAGGCGAGCCATCACCCAAGCCGAACTTAACCGAGAACTGGCAGAAGAGAGCGCACGCAAAGAACGGGATGCGATCAGTCTTCAGGTAATCAATTTGGTCAATGGCTTCAACATAAAATACAAACAGGTGGCCGCAGCTGCCCAGGCCGACAGCATTGCTCAAGTTACTTACCAGGTGGTGCAACAGCAGTTTATGCTGGGAAAAGCCAGCGTACTCGAGGTAAACAGTTCCTACACCGACATGCAGAACGCCCAAAACAGCTACCTGAATTCGCTCAGCAACTTTTGGGTGCAGCTTTATTCCATCCGCAGGCTTTGCCTGTATGATTTTGAGATTGGCGCTGATTTGGAAGCCGATTTCGACAAGATAATAGAAACATATGAATGACCATTCCTCCACTCCCCTGCACGGGAGATTGGTTTAAACTGAATTACAAATGGTAGAATTTCTTGTAAAAAGGCCTGTTGCCGTAATCATGACCTTTATTGCGTTCCTGATTTTAGGATTAGCAGCTATGAACCTGATCCCGATCTCGTTATTGCCGGATATTGCGATCCCCGAAATCACCATCCAGGTCTCGGCGCCCGATAAACCTGTGAACGAGATGGAACAGAATTACATCCGCCCAATACGCCGCCAGATGTTGCAGCTCGGCCATCTTAACGATATTCAGAGTGTGGCCACTAACGAGCAAGGCACCGTGCGGTTGACCTTTAAATACGGCACAGATATTAATTACGCCTTTGTGGAGGTGAACGAGAAGATGGACGGTTTAATGCCTTCTATGCCTTCTGATTTTGAGCGTCCCCGTATCATCAAGGCATCGGCTACTGATATCCCGGTATTCTACATGACCGTGATGCTAAAACAGGAGTACGCCGATGAGAGCAAAGAGCGTTTTATGGAGCTAAGCGAATTTTGCGAACAAGTCATCAAAAAGCGGGTGGAACAACTTCCGGAAGTGGCTATGGTAGATATCAGCGGGATGGAGTATCCTGAAATCAGGATTTCTGCCGACCTGGATAAGCTCCGGGTTTTGGGCATTGACTATAGTACCATTCAGTCGGCATTGGAAGAAAACAACATTTCGCTGGGCAATATCCGCGTACGCAACGGTATGTACGAGTTCAATGTAAAATATGCCACACTGCTTAAAAACCGGCGCGACATTGAGCAGATCAGCCTCCGCTCGGGCGACCGTATTTTTACATTGGGTGAACTGACGAAAATTGAAGTTCGCCCCAAATCGGGCAAGGGCGTTTTTGTGGATAAAAAAGGGCAGGCCATCATCATGGCAGTCATTAAAAAATCGGATGCCCGGATGGAAGACCTGAAGGAACAGACTGGGAAACTAATGGACAACCTGAACGAAGATTATCCCCGTCTGCGCTTTGAGCTGTCGCGCAACCAGACTGAACTGCTGGATTATTCCATTTCTAACCTTCAAAGCAGCTTGATAATTGGTGGTATCCTGGCCTTCCTGATCATGCTGCTTTTCCTGAAAGATTTAAAATCCCCCATCCTGATCGGTGTTTCCATCCCGGTCAGTTTGGTGGTTAGTTTGCTGTTCTTCTACTTGTTTAATTTGTCCATCAACATTATATCTCTCTCGGGGCTGATATTGGGTGTGGGAATGATGATTGACAATTCAATTATCGTCATCGATAACATTTCCCAGTATTATTCGGAAAACAGAAAAGGTGTGATTCAGGCTACTATTGCCGGAACCAACGAGGTTATACGCCCGCTGATCAGCTCGGTGCTGACCACCTGTGCCGTGTTTGTCCCGCTGATCTTTTTGAGCGGCATTGCCGGGGCTTTGTTTTACGACCAGGCTATGGCTATCACCATCGGGCTGGGCGCATCGCTGATTGTTTCCATCACTCTGATCCCCGTCCTGTACGCTGTTTTTTACCGTAGAACGGGAAAGAAGCCAAAAGCAAGGGTAGGTGAAAAGCCCAAAGCGCTGCAGTGGATGCAGTTTTACCGGAATATAGAGAACAGCTATGCTAGGGGTTACGATTGGATTTTTGCAAACAGGCGGTGGTTTTTGGTGGGTACATTCCTGTTTATATTGGTTGGCGTATGGGCGTTTTCTGCCTTAACGAAAGAGCGTTTTCCGGCTTTTGAACAGACTGAGGCTGAAATCACCATTGATTGGAACCGGAACATTGGGGTGAACGAGAATCAAAGGCGCATGGAGGAGCTGAGGTCAGCAATAGACAGCCTGACGGTGCAGCTTTCGTGCATGGTGGGCGAACAAAGCTTTATCCTGGAACAAGGTGATGTGCTGGGGGCATCGGAGGCCAAAATTTATTTTCAGGCTGAAAATGCAGTGGACAGGAAAGATGCCTTGAATGAAGTCAGGCAGTGGATGACAGCCAATTACCCGGAAGCGCTCTACGAAATATCTCCCCCCGAAACGATTTTTGAAAAGATATTCGGGGATAACGAGTCTCCCCTGGAGATCCGGTTGTGGACCGATGGCAGTACCCCTGTTCCCGATCCCGAAGTTTTGAATAAGATTGCTGCCGACATCACGAAACTGTTTGCCAAATCGCCTGAGAGAAAAGCGCCTTTGCAGGAATATTATGAGATCAGTCCCCGTTTTGACCGAATTAAGCTTTACGATATCCCAGTAGCCCGTTTGACCAGCGTCCTGAAAAAATCGCTGAACCGGTTGTCGCTGTTTACCCTTCGCCAAGGGCAGTACGAAGTGCCGGTGGTACTGACCGGCAAGCAACAAGATATCTATACGGTTATTCGTTCTGTCCGGGTGCAGAGCAATGCCAAAGGGCAGGTTCCGGTAGATCAGCTGGTAACAGTAAGGCGGATTGCCGGCTACAAACTGTTGCAGGGTGGTAAGGAGGGGGGGTACGCTTCACTGTCGTTTGATATTACTGACAATGAGTTGGGTGTGATACAACGGCAGGTTCACGAGGTATTGAAAAGTTACCCTAACGTGCATGTTAAGTTTGCCGGTTCCTTATTTGCGAACCGCGAGCTGTTTAAAGAGCTGGTTATTGTACTGGTTGTTGCTTTGCTGTTGCTCTACTTTATCCTTGCCTCGCAGTTTGAGTCGGTGCTGCAACCATTTATTGTTTTCATTGAAATCCCGATCGATATTGCCGGAGCCCTGCTTTTGCTGTGGCTAAGCGGCAACAGTCTGAACCTGATGAGTATGATCGGCATTGTGGTGATGACCGGAATTATTATTAACGATTCGATTTTAAAAATCGATACAATAAACGGGCTGGTGCGCAATGGGCAGCCGGTACTGGAGGCCATTCACATTGGTGGCCGCCGACGGCTTAAGCCAATCTTGATGACCAGCGCTACCACCATCCTAGCCATGGTGCCCTTCCTATGGGGGCATGATATGGGCTCGCGCCTCCAACAGCCACTGGCTTGGGCCATTATTGGCGGGATGACCATTGGAACTTTTGTTAGCCTGTATTTTGTGCCTTTGGCCTATTATTATTTAAACCGGAATAAAAATTTGAATATTCGTTCCGCAGTTAACCCGAATACAAAACATTCCTCGAAATGAATAAAATAGTTACCCTAATTCTGGTGCTCTTAGTTTGTGCCTGCACAACTGCAGTGATGACCAATGATGCTGTTATAGACTTTTCAAAAGCGGAGCAAGACTTCGGCTCTATTCCCTACCAAAAAGAAGCTTCTTGCAGCTTTCAGTTTTCGAATCCAGGAGAAACACCCCTACTGATTCTGGATGTTAAAACTTCCTGCGGCTGTACGGTGCCGGAGTGGACAAAGAAGCCGGTAAAACCTGGTAGCAGCGGGAAAATTAAGATAAAGTATGATGCCGATTTCCCCGGAGTGTTCCATAAAACCATTAAAGTGTATTACAACGGGAAGGATTCACCCAAAGAACTGAGCATAAAAGGAGAAGTGGCGTACCCGGATGATTTGGAAGGGACTCTGGATGAGAAATAAGAAAATTGCAGTAATGGCCGGACTTATCCTGTTGATTGGCCTTCTTACAGGGCTGCTATGGCTGCCCCTTTTGCTAGCTTTGGTCATCGGGGTTTATTGGCTGATCAGTAAGCTAAAAATTGTTCGGAAACCTGTGTGGCTGGGCAGGGGGATAAAATCCGTGTTCATGTTTATATTCGTTTTTTGTGTAGCTATTTTGGTGCGGCTATTTTTGTTCGAAGTATTTTCGATCCCAAGCGGCTCGATGGAGAATACATTATTCCCGGGTGATGTTATTCTGGTAAATAAATTAACAGTGGGGCCCAAAATGCCTCGTTCTCCTTTTGAGATTCCGTGGATAAACATGATCTGTGCTCAAAATAAAAAGGCTTGGTCCCGGCGGAACGAGGTATGGTGGAAGTACCTAAGGCTTAAAGGAATATCTGCGGTTCAACGAAATGATGTGGTTGTTTTTCGCCATCCTTATTCAAGGCGACGAGACTTTTTCCTTGTAAAACGCTGTGTTGGCCTTCCCGGCGATACGGTCCTCATTGACAATTCCACAGTTACAATTAACCGGAATATTCTTGGTGAAGCTCCGGATGCGAAGAAAATATACGATACCTGGCTAAAACTCTCGAACAATGTTGACCAAACCTTGAAACAAGAGGAAATAGAAATTCTCCCGGGAAATTATTTCGGTAAGAACTCAACGGAGTACTTACGTTTAAATTTGAGTGCGAAACAGAAAAATACACTTCAAAAGTACAATTTCATCGATTCGATAAGAACAGAGCTAATTCCTCATCATGAAGACAATTATGTGTATAATAAAGACAAAACGATAGACTGGACAATAGCTGATTTTGGACCATTTATTATTCCTGCCAAGGGGATGACTCTTTTATTAACAGAAAAGAATTTCGCCATTTACAGAAGTGTTATTTCCCGATTGGAAAAAGAAAAATTAGAATTTATTGATGGCGAGTTCTATTTAAAAGGAAAACAAACCGACACGTTTACTTTTAAACATGATTATTACTTCATGTTAGGCGACAACCGAAATTTCTCAAACGATTCGAGGTTTTGGGGAGTGGTTCCTGAAGAAGAGATCGTCGGTAAGGCCAGTCTGATCTTATTCAGTACCACACAAAAAATCACGAATGCTTCAAAAAGAATTTTTAAACCAATAATCTAGTTGTAAAACCTAAAAAAGTATGAAGGGAATATCTCTGTTTATCTTTTGTTTGTTTCTTATTGCGGAAGCATGTACACCCAAGAACATTAAATTCTCAGACGAAGAAAAGGATTTATTTTTAAAATCAGCGCAAACAATAAATGACCAAATAATCTCCACTAAAATTACGCTATTGCGTTGCTCATTGGATTCAATCGAAACGATCAACAGGATAATTTCCGATTGTAGTTACAAGACAATTAATGATTCGTCAAAGAAAAAGCTAAATTCACTATTGTCAAATCAAACAGCAAAGCCCTATGTCCTTATTGACAAGGAGTATATATCCTCTAGCTTCCTTCAGGCCCAGGATAGTTTAGCTTTTTTGGCATTATCCAAGTCTGAGTGGAGAAATGAAATTTCTGTTAACGACTTTGTTGAGTATATTCTCCCTTACAAGCAAGAATTAGAATTTGTTGACAATTGGAGGGATTCGCTTTTATCAAGTTATTCCAATTTGGTTTTGCAACAACCTATTCTTAATAATTTAGATAGCCTGTACTCCTTTCTCCGGAATGGTATCTTTTGGTCTCTATCAAGCAAATTCGAAATAAAGAGTTTGTATCCGTCTGAAAGCAATTTTACGTGGCTTAATTACAGCGCAGAAGGTGATTGTGTTGCCAGAAGCCGATTAATGATTTATTACTTGAGAGCTGCTGGTGCTCCAGCGACTTTCGACTACATTCCAGCATGGGGAAATAGGACTTATGCCAGACATGCTTATGTAGGACTCGCAAACAAAAATATTCAGGTTGACAAATTACTAGATAACGCTAATGACACATTGAATTTAGTTGATAACCTGAATGCAGCGATGCAGCCCAAAAACAGACCTAATTTTCACAACGATGAGATTCCTCCTTACTTGACTATCCAGTACGAAAAAACTATTCCTAAGGTCTATCGTCGAACATGGAGCATCCAGCCGGAAATAGCGCAAATAATGAATAGAGTGCCTAAAGATCAGTTATATACAAAATTAATTCAACCCAATATGCTGGATGTAACCCAAGAATATTTAGTGACCGCAAGTATAGATATGTGGCATAATCCTTTTGAAGGGGTTAAAATCGGCTATCTCGCTACTTTCGATACTAATGGATGGAGACCGGTGGGCTTTGCTTCTTTTAATTGGCTCGGAAATGCTCATTTTAAAAAACTAGGAAAGAATATTCTTTATCTACCAATGGTAAGTAGTAATCAAGACTTGATTCCAATTGATACCCCGTTTATTCTGGACAGTCTTGGTCGAAAACGTGAGCTAAAATGCAATTTAAATAAAAAGATCAACATGAGACTTTTTCGAAAGTATCCACTTTTTTCATATTCCGCTGCTCATGTTAAAGACCTGAAGAATTGTTCTGTTTGGGGATCTAATGACAAGAATTTTGAAGAAAAAGAGCAACTTGCCGTAATCGACAAATATCCCTTTTTTGTCGACAAATTTGAAATCAAAACTCACAACAAGTACCAATACCTGAAAGTAAAATCAAACGAAAATAAAAAATTCCGTCTCGCCTATTTAGCTTGTTTTTCTGACAGTTGCGGCAACAAAGTACAAAATTACGATGTTCGTAATCCTAAAGGCGAATTAGACGAAAGGTACTTAAAATTATTTGATAATGACTTTGATAGTTACATGGTAGATACAGCTATCATAATGGATCTTGGACACCCTACCCGAATAACGGAAGTTCAGCTTTGCCCAAGAAACGATACAAATTTTATTATCCCAGGAAACAAGTATGAATTATTATTCTGGAATGACGGATGGCATTCCGCTGGGCAAAAAAAGGCGACTGACTATTTTCTCAATTATGAGGACATCCCGTCTGGAACGATATATTGGCTTAGGTGTTTAACAGAAGGAAAAGAAGAAAGAGTATTTACATACGAAAATGGGAAACAAATTTGGTGGTAGGGAATTGGTTGGTAACTGGTCGATATATTGGAGTTAGTGTTTTGCATCTTTTATCGACGACATCATCAGAACAAGAACGAATAATCTTGGCAGTAGTTTCATGGCGTCGTCACTTGATCCCAGATAGGAAATATTTAAGGCAGTGGTTTTGGAATAGTTTGATCAAATAATTAGGAGATTGTCTTACACGATATTTTCATCGAGGTTTAAAATCAGGAAAGTTAAATTCGATATTTGCTTGTTTGTTTTGTATTTACTTACTTTGCGTAAAATACTAAGGCATTATGGCTATTGCAATTAAAAGTATACCAACTTTGAAAAGTAAGGATGCAAAGGTCTTTGTGAAAAAGGCCTCGAAAACTTCTGTTAAACGTGCTTCTGTCAATTTCAGTAAGCAGGTTGAGGTTAGCCATGCCATTTTGAAAAAAGCAAATATGCGCTAAAAAAGGCGGTATGGGATTTCTTGCTGAAAAATGCACCTTTTCCGTATTCGATCAGGAAATTCTGGATACTTCTTATCCTTTCAATTGCGGGCATGCCGATTTAAATGATTTTTTCGCCAACGATTCAGTTAATTATTCCAGAGAACTTTTAGGAAAGAGCTATTGTTTTCGGTTAGATGAAAAGCCGGAGATTGTCGTATGTGCTTTTACAATTTCAAACGATAGTATAAAGGCGAATACGCTTCCCAATAATAGGAAAAAGAAAGTTTCGAAGAAGATTCCAAGGCAAAAGCACTTTAAGAGCTATCCAGCGGTACTTATTGGCCGCCTCGGCGTGAATACAGATTATAAACGTTTGGGTCTTGGACGCGAATTGATGGATTTTATCAAGGCATGGTTTATTGATACGAATAATAAAACCGGGTGTCGTTTTGTAGTAGTTGATTCCTATAACGAAGAGGAACCATTGGTTTACTATCAAAAAAACGACTTTGAGTTTCTCTTCTCAACAGAAGAACAGGAAAAGCAATATATGGGACTAGATAAAGATGACGAACTAAAAACGCGGCTCATGTATTTTGATTTGATTGTTTTGAGTGCATTGCTTTAGGAGAATCCGTATTCAACTGTTACGAATTTGCAGGTTGAATTAATAGTATGTGGTGCACTGTAAGAATTATGTGGAAATTGCTTCTCATCTCAGAGCACCCTGGATCACGCACTGGGTGCCCCTGCAACGTTACACAAGTCCACAAAAATCCCCCAACCACCCGTTTGAGGTGCAAGGCTATGTGTTTTACGGCCATTGCCTGAGGACGCTTCACTCCATTCGCTGCAGGACACTTCGGCGCTACGCTATCGCGTAACTGCCTCCGTACCTTCGCTCTTTGCGTTCAGCCACCTCGGCAACCCATGCAAGCTTGCTACCTCTAATCCATTCCACTCCATTGCATTCCGTTTCATTCCTTTCCGGCAACAAACTTGCCTTTCCCTCCCAAACCAGCGGCAGCCCTGCGGTATTGTCCATCCCGTAAGGAAAACAATATCAATTCGAACGCTTTATTGATGAGATCCTCGAGTTTCACAACGGTACCTTTGTTGAATATGGAGTGATCCGTAAGAGGCCGATGGGGAGGTTCCCATTGAATACTGGGCAAAGGGACCGTTACTGCCAGACAAGAAAAAACATAAGGTGCGGAGGTTAGATGTTTTATTCGGCGCAAATTTCGCGGAGAAAGTTCTGCATGCGGAGAATAAACCTTATATTTGTCGCATAAAATGCGGAGAATGAATATCTACTTACACCAGAAAGAAAATTGGACAGACTTCACATGGGACAACAAGAAAGTGATGATAAAACTTGGTGAAGCCAGAAACCAACAGGGAAGACTTTTAGGTAGAATGGAATCTCTGGGATTTGATCTGCAAAATGAGGCGGTTTTAAATACGCTGACATTGGATGTTACTAAATCATCTGAAATTGAGGGCGAGTTTTTGGAAATAGAGCAAGTTCGTTCTTCCATTGCCCGGCGACTCGGAATTGAGATAGCTGGTTCTGTAGAGTCAGAACGTCATGTTGAAGGAGTCGTTGAAATGATGCTTGATGCTACGCAACGATACGATTTACCCTTGACAAAGGATAGATTATTTGGGTGGCATGCCGCTTTGTTTCCAACAGGCTGGAGTAATCTTTATAAAATTACGGTTGCCGATTGGCGAAAAGATTCAACTGGTCCAATGCAAGTCGTATCAGGACCGATGGGAAAAGAAAAAGTTCACTTTCAAGCGCCTAGTTCTGATAGGATTGAATTTGAAATGAGAAAGTTTTTAGACTGGTTTGAAAGCGAACATGAAATAGACTTAGTTCTTAAGGCGGCTATTGCTCATTTATGGTTTGTATCTATTCATCCTTTCGACGATGGAAATGGACGAATAACAAGAGCAATTACCGATATGATGTTGGCTCGTTCAGATAAGAGTATTAGACGATTCTACAGTATGTCAGCTCAAATTAGAGTTGAAAGGAAACAGTATTATGAAAAACTTGAAAAAGCTCAAAAAGGAAATTCAGATATCACGGAATGGATTTTATGGTTTTTGGAATGCTTGATTAATGCGATAGATTCAACAGAAGAGACATTATCAAAAATTCTACATAAAGCGGAATTTTGGAAATTACATTCCACTACTATTCTCAATGACAGACAACAGAAGATAATTAATCGACTTCTCGATGGATTTGAAGGAAAGTTGACAACCTCAAAATGGGGGAAAATAAATAAATGTTCTCAAGATACTGCACTTCGTGATATTCAAGACTTGATTAAAAAAAATATTTTGCAAAAAGAAGCAAGCGGTGGGCGAAGTACAAATTATGAACTAAAAGAAATGCCTGGCGGTAAGTAGGTGTTCAGAATTGATTTTTTAGACCGTTTTAACAGTATTCATTCAATACAGATAATCCCCCAAGCAAATTTAACCAAGAAAATATCCATTATTTTTCAATAAGTGGGTTGTGTAAGTTTGCAATTATGTTCTGAATGGAGCATTCAAGGCGTTCGCGGTTGCTTTTGCTCTTATTCAAGTGAAATGTTTCCTGCAAAGCGTTAAACTCTTCCAAAGACATCATAACAATGCTTTTCCCCTTCGGGCGATGAACAACCAGCAACTCTCCGTCGGTAACTGCGTCCAGGTTGAAATTTAGGTTTTGTTTCAATTCTGGATAATTAACTACTTTCATGGTTTACGATCTTTCTTAGGTCTCAATATACGTATTTACTGTACGTTTGTAAAAGCTTTTTATTTTTTCGGCCCGTTTTAGGTAGGAGGTAATTTCCTTGTAATATTCGAAAAAAAGGTTCAGACTTGCTTTCCGGCTCCAGGCAACAGCTGGCTTACTATATCTATTACCTCCGAAACAAAACAATATCAACTCATACGAACGCGAATAGCTAGCAATGTTTGTAGTGACAATGTATTCAAGGTGTATTTTGTTGCACTATGGACTGCTTTAGTGACTATTGAACAATGAAATCACGTATAAGTGTATTATCTTGCACTTTTGCGTGATTTGTTGATTTAATTTTCTATTTTAGCAGAAAAAGGGCAATATGGAGCACTTTGAGATGTTGGTGAAATCAATCAAGGAACGTCGTGAGTCAATGCAGGTCACGCAAGAAACCTTGGCCGAAATATCAGGTGTAGGCCTGAGGACCATAAAACAGTTTGAGCGCGGGAAGGGTAATCCAACTTTGTTGACTCTATCTAAGATGGCCGATGCATTAGGCTTTGAAATCTGTTTGAAGATTAAAGAAGTTATTATTGACAAATGAGACAAGCTAAGGTATTTTATAAGGATATGGAAGCGGGTGTTTTGACTCAACTCGACGACGGAGCATTTGTTTTCCGGTATAGTGATGCATGGATGGTAGATGATGGTAAACCTTCCATAAGCCTCACTTTGCCAAAATCGAATAAAGAATATCATTCAAAAAATCTTTTCCCTTTCTTTTTCAACATGCTTCCCGAGGGCTCAAATAAGCAAGTACTTTGTCATTACAACAGGATTGACAGAGACGACTATTTCGGGCAGCTGCTAGCGGTTGCGAAATTTGATAGTATTGGAGCAGTTCGGGTCTTAAAAATCGATAATCCATGAGCCTACCAGAAATAACCAGGTGTCCTGGCACTTTAGCCGAGGGGTACAACACCTATAGCCGAACTTGTCTAAAATGGCTTTTTAATGGTAAGAAGGTTTACCATGTACTGCCTTATTTTTCGCCTGCAACTAAGCTGGAGACAGATGATCTTTTTATTCAGAGTCAAAAACAGCTCTCGATCTCCGGGGTGCAGGAGAAATTTTCGGTATTGCTGGAGAAAAATAAATTGCGCTTGATTCGAGAGGGGGAACGAGGAACTTATATCTTGAAGCCTATCCCGGGAATTGGCAAGCGTGCGGATCAATTGCCAGCGAACGAACATTTGACGATGCAAATCGCGAGGCAGGTTTTTGGTCTTGAAACAGCGGAAAATGCGCTTATATTTTTTCAAGATGGAGCAGCTGCTTATATTACCAAGAGATTTGACTATGACGATTTGGGAAATAAATTGGCGCAGGAAGATTTCGCGTCTCTTGCAGGGAGAACACCACAAACCCATGGCGAAGATTACAAATACAAGGGAAATTATCTTGAGCTGTTCGAAATCATGAAAGCAACAGTTCCGGCATATAAGATTGAAGCTCCGAAACTTCTGCGGCTTATACTATTTAATTACTTATTTTCAAATGGAGATGCCCATTTTAAGAACTTTTCGCTTCTGGAAACGAGGATGGGAGATTTTCGTTTAAGCCCTGCATACGACTTGTTGAATAGTCGTATGCATATTGAAGATACTGATTTTGCCTTGCATGATGGATTACTTCCACGTAACCTTAAGCAAGGTACAATTAGTCAACAGTTCCGGGTTCTTGCAGAATGCGCCGGTGTACAAGAGATAACGTATGAAAAACTAAAGCGTTTGCTTTTGGGTAAATCCAACGACGTTGAAAAACTGATTGCGAACTCGTATATGGATGAAAAGGCTAAACGCAATTACTGGCAAGCCTATCTCGGACGATTGAAACAAATGGGAAAATGAAGCTGAAACGGTTTGCTGAAGAGAGTTGGTATTTCTGAAAAATTTTACTCTTAGAGTACTCATTGACCGCGACCGAAAGATAAATCGGAGTCGAAATCAGCAAAAGACTACGGCATAAACCGCAAGGCTATTTATTCCGTTTCCTTTTGGCAAATTTCTTACTCCGAATTTGAGGAGTGTCTAAGCGTTCAAAGAGGGAGTTCTGTTTAATTCGTCCCGGGAAATGAGAATTTGGAAAACAATCTTGAAGAAAATCAATCAAAAAATGAGTAGTAAAATACAAAATATCTGCTGGGATTTAGTATACTTGGTGGTGATCTGACCGCTATTGTGACCGATAAAGATAGTATATTATTTGTACCATATTTGTCTCATTGTTTCATAAGTGGTTGATTTATAGTGGTCGTTATTTTTGAAGAAGTCAAGTAGGGTACGATAAATAACAATTACGAATAATTGCCAAAGCGCAGTAAGTCTTTTACTTACTGCGCTTTTTTCTTTTTTAAGAGTTATTACTACCTGATTTACTATTTCATCTACACCGCAACAAGTGGCTTTGTTCTGTAAGAAATTTTTAAGTTCTGGTCTATTACGGAATTTATAAACGTAATCCGGAATCAAACCGAGGGAAACCTTTAACGACCAATCGCAGGAAACTCCACTTATCAACCCAATGATAGGATGGGTACCACTTCACCTATAATATTCATACGACTATTTTTCCTTTGAAAAATTCAAAAACACCCCTATTTAGTTAGTTGAATAGGGGGGCATTACTATGTCTATCCAATTTAGTACTACAATTATGAAATAATTGCACTTCATAGTTTTGAATTTTCTATATTTGAGTCAGATAACAGGAATGGACTAGGTTCAGGGACTAATAATACAAGGTTTTGGAGCTGAACTTATATTAGTAATAGATTTTAACATAGTCGCCTTTGTGGAGGGTGAAAAAGGGATATGCAGGAAACATGTTTTTTGCATCGTGTATTATATTATATTGTCCTTCTGTACTGCTGATTATTGCGATTGGTCAGATATAAGTGCAGTAGGGTATTATCAACATTATGGTAATAAAGTGCGATGTCGTTTATGCTTTAAACAGGCAAATATCAGTTGCTGCTAATCGCATTGTGTGGCTTTCACTACCACTGTTTTAATGATCCTTGACCTTTCTATTATTTTGAAAAATAGAGACAAATGAATAAAAATGTATTGTTGATTTCGGTTCTGTTGATTGCCGGATATGGTAAGATCTTAAATGCCCAGCCTTCTGATTTTTACGCAGAGCAGAACTACCAGGTACTTGTACTTGACTCACTGAATACCGCGACCAGTGATATTGGTCCTTGTTTTGTCGGAGACGACTTTTATTACTCTTCTGTTGGGAAACCTTACTTGGAATCTCGCTCACGTGCACGACGTAAAATGCTTTTTTACGATGTTTACAGAGAGCCCTCTCAAGGTTGGGATATCAGTCCCAAGGCTGGAAAACGAGTGTTAGTTCCCGGCTTTGGCAATGATTATCACGAAGGACCTGTTGCATACTGCGAGGTAACTGGAGAGCTCTTTGCAACATTGAGCAATGTTGTGCATCCTGATTCTGTACGCGGAATGTTTCCAAAGAATATCGTCCGTTTAAGGTTGGTTACTATGGGGCGGGATGAACAAGGTATGTGGAATATTCAGGAGGAGTTTCCTTATAATGACAAAGAATATAGTTTTGCTCATCCGGCCATTAGTATTACAGGGGATAGCCTTGTTTTTACCAGTGATATGCCTGGAGGTTTTGGAGGAAACGATCTTTATCTGTGTACCAGGGAGGGTAAAGATGGACATTGGTCTGCTCCTGTGAACTTAGGTGAAAAAATCAATACATCAGGTGGTGAGATGTTTCCGACATATTTGCCGGGAGGCTTCTTATCCTTTGCTTCAGATGGCCGTATCGGCATGGGAGGATTTGATATTTACTATACCCGGCTTGATGATAGCTCCACAGTGATGAGTATTGGACCGGAAATTAATACAGAAGCCGACGAGTTCGAGCTTATTGTGACGCCTGATCTTGAATGGGGATATTTTGTTTCGAATCGTCCCGGCAAAGGGGAGGATGATATCTATAAAGTCCACATTAGCCCCAAATTCCTAAATCTGCAGGTAGAGGTTGTCGATGATGAGAATGGAGATAAGATTCCGGAAGTGGAATTGTCGCTAATAAATGATGAGAAAGAACAAAATGTCACGGAAGATAACGGCCTTTTTAAATTGAAGTTATCCCCTGGTACCCTTCAACAATTTCATGCTATGGCTCCTGGTTATATGTGGAAGGATACGACTTACACAGCGGAGATAATCCCTGGCAAATTCACCTACGAATTAACAATCCGTCTCGAAAAGTTAGAGGTGAAGAAAACCTTTGTACTGGAAAATCTTTATTTCGATTTGGATAAGTCTAATATTAGACCGGATGCACAAGTTGTTTTGAACAGATTGATCAAGATCATGATCGACAATCCTGATATTCGCATTGAATTGGGTTCTCATACCGACTGTAGAGCTTCGAATTCCTACAATGAGCGTTTGTCTGAACGTCGTTCGGCATCGGTTGTTAAGTATTTGGTCGATCGTGGTATTGATCAGGATCGTCTGGTAGCCAAAGGTTATGGTGAAACACAACTTGTCAATCGTTGCTCTGACGGTATTCCTTGTAGCGAGTCAGAACATCAGGCTAACCGACGTACCGAGTTTAAAGTCATTGAATAGCTAACCTCTGAAACCGATGGATGAATTGGTTGCAGTTCAATTCATTTTAATAGGGCTTGACTGTTCGAAAATTACCATAACATTAAGGAAATCCTGTCATTCATATGGCGGGATTTTTTTTTGCACGTAGTTCCGGATTTTAACTTATTTTTGATGACTGAATATTCATTCATTAATTAAAAGAGTAATATTTATGGCACGACCAACAGATGAGTCCAAGCTGCAATCCATTAAAAAGGCAGCTATGCAGGTTGTCGTAGAACAAGGCATTTCCGGTGCATCAATTGCTCAAATTGCCAAGAAAGCCGGTGTTTCTGATGGTTATCTGTATCGATTTTATAATGGAAAGCGTGAACTACTGGAGGGGCTATTTCAGGAGCGTTTCTTAAATACGCATGAAATGCTGAACAATCAGATGGATCGACATAAAACGGTCAAAGATTTGGTGCGTGCCTTTATTGAAAAGGTGTATGCCGGTGCCGAAAATGAACCTGAAGCTATTAGCTTTTATCACAAACTACTGAATGATTTCTCGTTTGAAATTCCGGAGAGTAACCGCTTGGAGATGGTCGAATTATGTGAGCATATCGTCCGGATGGGAAAGGAAAACGGAGAAATTAGGAACAGGATTACGACGGAGCAGTTTTTTGCGATTGTTATTGGAGGTACACTGCAATTCATCAATATCCGGCTGCGTAATCTATTTACGGATAAATCATTAACACCGGATGATGTTGAGTGTAATATCGAATTCATTTTAAAAGCTTTACAATAGATACAGGATAAAAGGAATTCAAAATGAAACAATTAGTAATTGTCTTTTTTCAGCTGATATTGCTGTTTTCGGGAGTATCTGCTTTTGCCCAATCGTTTACCTATGAGCAGGCAAAGGATTCGATGATCCTTAACAACAAAAAGCTACAGTCGCTTAGTAAGCAGCTCGAAGCAGAGAAGTATACGCGAAATCAGGCAGGTGCATTACGGATGCCCGAATTAAAACTTACAGGCATGGCTGTTCGTTTGGATGACGATTTGGGCTTAAATTTAAATGAGAAGCGCGATCAGCTATCGCAATTGTTACAGTTGCCTTCGAGCGATATGCTTGGAAACTGGAATTTTGTGATGCAACAGAAAAGTTTCTGGACGGTTAATATGGATTTGAAATATCCGCTTTTCACTGGTGGAAAAATCAATGCTGCAGTGAAAGCCGCTGACTATAAAAGTCAAATCAAGGAAACAGAGGTAACTAAGGAGCAAAATCAATTGTTAACAGAGCTTGCTACCCGCTATTTTCAGATGAAATTGGCTAATGATGCCGTAACAGTTCGGCAAAAAGCACTCGATGCTGCTCAGCATCATCTGGAGGATGCTCAAAAGCTGGAGAAAAACGGGATGTCGGCAACGGTGGAAACGATGCAGGCTGAGGCTGCTTATGCCGATGCAAAGCGCGAATTGCTGGCAGCTCAAAAAGATGGTGTTTTAGCTCAAACGGCACTCCTTGGAACATTAGGTGTCGACTCGATTCCGGCCGATTTAACAACTCCGCTTTTCCTGGCAAAACAGCTGAAACCACTTGCTTATTACGAGGAACAGTCGGTTCAGTATTATCCCGATATCAATAAACTTTTTATGATGCAGGAATTGTCGGAGCAGGGGTTAAAAGCCAAGAAAGCGGCCTATGTGCCCGACGTGGCGCTGATGGGCAATTACATGCTGGCTTCGGGCAACCTGGCTGATATCGTGCCGAAATGGTTTGCAGGTGTTGGCGTTTCGTTCACTTTATTCGACGGTATGAGCCGTAAAAACGAGATTCGCGAATACAGTTCGATGAAGGAAAGCATTAGTCTTATGAAAGAGCAGGCTGTACAGGATATTCGGATTTTGGTACGCAAGCATTACCAGGAATTGGAAAAACATGC
>NZ_JBZQJF010000027.1:0-16108 GCF_059905295.1 Mangrovibacterium sp. | reverse complement strand
CCTAAGGTTTTGAAGTTTGGTTTAATTTTCTTCTTGATTATTCCAGCCGTGTCAGTCAGGTACTCCACCTCTTTCACGTTTACTTCAGAAAGAATAATATTTTCAACTGATTCAAACTGTTCTTTAAAATGGGCATTCAACACCGGCACCATAATTTTTGCCAGCGGCTGACGCACTTTCAGTTTTTCCTTCCGGCGTAAACCTAAAATCATAGATGAACCACGCTGAGCGATTGCCATCTTTTGCTCCAGATCCTGATCAATTAAGGCTTCATTCGCAGTCGGGAATTCGGCCAGGTGAACACTCTGGTCATCCTCAAGTCCGGTCATTTTATTCAAATCGGTATAGAGTTGATCTGAATAGAACGGCGCTAAAGGAGCCGACAATTTAGCAACAGTTACTAAACAAGTATAAAGCGTTTGGTATGCTGAAAGCTTGTCTTTATCGTATTCGCCACCCCAATAACGTTTGCGGCTTAAACGCACAAACCAGTTACTCAGGTTTTCGTTTACAAATTCTGAAATTGCCCGTCCGGCACGTGTTGGTTCGTAGGATTCCAGGCTTTCACCAACCTCTTTCACCAACGAGTTCAACAAGGAAATAATCCAACGATCCAACTCAGGACGTTCGGATACCGGAATTTCATCTTCTTTAAAGCAGAAACCATCAATATTGGCATAAAGCGCAAAGAAGTTATAAGTATTATAAAGTGTTCCGAAAAATTTACGACGAACTTCATCAACTCCGGCAACATCAAATTTCAGGTTATCCCAAGGAGCCGAATTGGTCAACATGTACCAACGCAACGGGTCCGAACCATATTTTTCTATGGTTGAAAACGGGTCAACTGCATTTCCCAAGCGCTTCGACATCTTGTTCCCATTTTTGTCGAGCACCAAACCATTCGAGATGATATTACGGAAAGCAACTGACTCATCAATCATCGTTGCAATAGCATGCAGGGTAAAAAACCAACCACGGGTTTGGTCAACACCTTCGGCAATAAAGTCAGCCGGGAACACACCACGCCCCTCAACCGGTTGATATTTCTCTTTATTCTCAAACGGATAATGGTTTTGTGCATAAGGCATCGCACCTGAGTCGAACCAAACATCAATCAAATCCGGCTCACGGAACATTTTTTCACCATTATCAGCAACCAGCACAATATCGTCAACATATGGGCGGTGCAAATCAATTTTATCGTAGTTTGCCGGATCATAATTTCCCGACTCAAAACCGTCATACGGATTTTTATCCATCACCCCAGCAGCAACTGCTTTTTCAATCTCGGCGAACAAATCTTCAACAGAACCAAAGCATTTACTTTGCAAACCATCTTCTGTTCTCCAAATTGGAAGTGGTGTTCCCCAAAAGCGTGAACGGCTCAGGTTCCAATCAACCAGGTTTTCCAACCAGTTACCAAAACGTCCGGTACCAGTCGATTGCGGTTTCCAGTTGATGGTATTATTCAACGCAATCAGCTTGTCTTTAACAGCTGTTGTACGGATAAACCAGCTATCCAACGGATAGTACAATACCGGTTTATCGGTACGCCAACAATGCGGATAACTGTGTTCATGTTTTTCAACTTTGAAGGCCTTGTTATCCTTTTTCAACATCACCGAAATATCCACATCTACAGTAGAATAGCTCTCGTCCAGCGAATCGTCGTATTCATTTTTCACATATCGACCGCTCCACTCTGCATAGCTTTCGGCATTCACATTTGAAGCAACAAAGGAAGGATCCATATTGTCAATCAAAAAGAAACGACCTTTTCGATCAACCAGAGGCTGTTTCTTCCCATCTTTATCGTCAACTAACAAAGGAGCAATACCGTTTTGCTTAGCAACGCGGTCATCATCCGCCCCAAAAGTAGGTGCAATATGTACAATACCTGTACCATCCTCTGTAGTTACGAAGTCACCTGTTATTACGCGGAAAGCATCACCATTAGGCTTCACCCAATCAATTAATTGCTCGTAATTTACACCAGCTAATTGCGCTCCGGTGTATTCTGCAACAACCTGGTAAGGAATTTTTTTATCACCCGGTTTGTAATCTTCAAACGGGATCTCCGCATTTTTCGGGTTGAAATGAGAGGCCAACAAGTCTTTTGCCAGCACAACAGTCATCGGTTCGCCCGTGTATGGATTGAACGATTTCACCTTCACATAAGTGATTTTTGCTCCAACACAAAGTGCGGTGTTCGAAGGTAAGGTCCATGGAGTAGTCGTCCAGGCCATGAAATACAAAGGTGAATCAAGCTCTTCATATAAAAACTCCGATTTCTCATCACGAATAACCGAAAACTGGGCAACCGCTGTCGTATCTTTCACATCGCGGTAACAACCTGGCTGGTTCAACTCGTGTGAACTCAAGCCGGTTCCGGCAGCAGGAGAGTATGGTTGGATCGTGTAACCTTTATACAACATGCCTTTATCAAACAGTTGTTTCAACAACCACCAAACAGACTCGATATAACGGTTATCGTAAGTGATATACGGATCGTCCATATTCACCCAATAACCCATCTGGCGAGTTAGCTGTTCCCACTCGCGGGTATATTTCATCACCTCCCTACGACAGGCGGCATTATATTCTTCAACGGTAATTTTTGAGCCAATATCTTCTTTGGTTATACCCAACGATTTTTCGACACTCAGCTCAACAGGTAATCCGTGTGTATCCCAACCGGCTTTGCGGTGCACACGGAAACCTTTCATGGTTTTATAACGGCAAAAAGTATCCTTAATCGCGCGGGCCATCACGTGGTGAATACCCGGCATTCCGTTAGCAGATGGAGGCCCTTCATAAAAAACAAAAGTCGGGTTGCCCTCCCTTGTTGATATACTTTTATGAAAGGTATCATCATCTTCCCATTTCTTCAATACATCTTTGTTGATTTGGGAGAGATCTAATTGCTTGTATTCGCGGAATTTATCGCTCATCAGAATCCTATTTTGACCTAATTTTTAAAAATTGCACAAATATAGGAAAATTTTAATGACCACCGCCGGAGCACAAGCTTTAGCCTTTGCATTTAACATGAGCTAAAGTTTCGGCTAATCAAACAGAACGATTCAGTTAAACATTAAAAAAAGGTTGCCAGGGAAAGCAACCTTAGGAAATTTCAGATAGGGAAATGAAGGGAAAATGTCGAACAACCTGCTTACCACAGTATCGTTCTTTCTAATCAACAAGTTTGATAAAGTTGTATTTGTAAAACATGCTCAAATTATGACCTATACTTTAGCAACTTGTTGATAAATCAAAAGTACTGACAATCAGCAAATATCGTCTTACGGTTAAATTATCAGACTATCAATCAATTGTTAAACTACATGATGTAAATATTAGCTCATCTTTAAGAAATTGAAAAAACGCCTCAAATTCGCAAGACTCTCTAATTCAATATTTTTAATACAAAAGTTGAAATCCCTGATTCGATACCGTATCCAAAGTATTTTCCGTAACTTAATATCCACTTAGCAATAGAAGGAACATCACTTGCAATTCGACGACCATGAAAAGAATATTGATAGAAAGCGCACAACAATTTTTGGAATTGATTTTTCCACGAACCTGTATTGTATGCAATACCAAACTCATACAAACAGAAGAATATATTTGCCTGAAATGCCTCCTTCACCTGCCAAGAACCCATCATTGGAAGAAATCGGAAAATGTGATGGAGCAACTTTTTTTTGGCCGGGTGCCCATCGAAAGAGCGTGTGCGTTCTTCGAATTCAAAAAAGGAAGTAACTACCAGCTAATACTACACGAGCTAAAATACCGGGGACAAAAAAAGCTGGGTGACTATATGGGACGACTGTTCGGATCCATCCTGAAAAATGATGAAAAAATAAACACCGCCGACTGGATCTGCCCCGTTCCACTACATCCGAAAAAAGAACGGAAACGCGGGTATAACCAAAGTTATCAGGTTGCCCGGGGCTTATCCGAATCACTCGGGATTCCCGTTAACGAAACTAATTTGTTCAGAAATACGCACAGCTCAACCCAAACACGCAAATCGCGTTGGGAGCGTTGGCAAAACGTGGAAGGAATTTTCGAGCTCAAAGATCCCGAGATGTTTAACGGCAAACACATCATTATCGTGGACGATGTTGTGACAACAGGCGCAACATTGGAAGCCTGTGCCACAGCAATTCAATCGAAGTGCGATGCCCGCATAAGTATTCTCACGCTGGCAATCGCCTAAACCTACTTTCCGGAAAGAATATCCATCAACTTCACCATTCCGGACCCAGCCTTTTCTTCAATGAAAGTGACGTCTTTTAGCGATATTGGCGGGCGTTCCGGATCAATGACATAAATAGGGCAGCTCGAAGGCGTATAATGAACCAAACCTGCTGCAGGGTAAACATTCAGTGAAGTTCCGATCACAACAAAAATATCAGCTTGAGCAGCAATTTCTGCCGCCACGTCCATAGCTGGCACGGCCTCGCCAAACCAAACAATATGCGGACGAAGCTGGCTTCCTTTGGGGCACTTATCTCCCAGTTTTAGCTCCCAACCGTCAAGTTCAAATATTAAATTTGGATCCACGGAGCTACGCACTTTTGTCAACTCGCCATGCAAGTGAAGTACCTTGGAACTACCAGCCCGTTCGTGCAGATTGTCAACATTTTGTGTAATCACGTGAACATCGAAATCCTTCTCCAATTCAGCCACCAACAGATGTCCCTGGTTTGGTTTTGCATCGCTCAATTGTTTCCGTCGGTCATTATAGAATCTATTCACCAATTCCGGATTGCGTTCCCATGCTTCAGGTGTGGCTACGTCCATCACATCATATTCTTCCCACAATCCACCCATATCGCGAAAGGTACGCAAACCACTCTCCTGGCTCATTCCGGCCCCGGACAAAACAACTAGTTTTTTCATGTTTTAGAATTTGTATTGCCACCAGATATAAAAATCAGCTTGGTTAGCTCACCCTTTTCAGTGAAGGGTTCGTCCAACCAAGCTGGTTTAAATTTCGGTTTGTCCAAAGTTACAACACCGAGTCGAAAACGTTAAAATGAATCGGAATAAAAAAGAATTATTCTTAACCCATTATTGGCTTAATGAACTTCTTTACTCCCCATATTTTTAACAAAACTCTCAACAACCAACCGAGCCTCGTCTGCATCTTTATTGGCAACCATCACCGACACGGGGCCTGCACCACCGGGATCAGTATACCAAGGAGCAAGGGTTCCCACATATTGGTTCTTCACAAACGAATAAATCCGGGCATCATCAAGCAGACTTTTCAAAAGCGATGCTTGAACATTAGTACCGGCAAAAATTTCAATAGGAAAGATTTCACGATCTGGATGTCTTGTCTTCATATTATTAAAGTTAAAATCAGTAATCGCTCAGTAAATTAGAATAATTCAAGCATTTATTTCCTTGTTTCTGCTGTACAAAACAAGTGTTTTTGAGCAGATTTTTAGATCCATTCCAGAAGAACCATTACGGAAAGCCTTGTAGACATTACATTTCCTGTAATCAAAACATATCGGAGAAGTTATCATTGCGAGGTAATCACGGAACTCAAGCATCCTGGATTTGTCCCTTAAATATGATGAAGACATTTCAGGGAATCTGGTAAGGAACAGAAGTTAATCAGTAAATGGTAAACAAGACCTAAAAGCTTTCAACCTGTTAGTGTTAATCAATCTAATTTTCGTCTAAAATGAGTTATTGGCAGAACTTACCTCAGTGCCCATTTTTTGGCAGCAGCCACCGTCGTAAATACTTTCGAAGCATACCCATCATCTTTGGTTTCAACCAAAATCGGGATGACAATATCATGAGGGCTAGCAACAATAACGGCAATTCTAGCTCCCTGAAAAAACTTTATATGCTCTTTGTAAAATTCAGCGATTTTGATGTATTCCGAAATTTTTATATCGTATCGAGCAGCTGTATAGTCAACAATATAACGCTTAATACCCTCGTGAGCTATGCCACTAGTAAAGGCTTCTTTCCAGGTCGATTCAAAGTACGCATAATTGACCGGGCCAATATACGTTTTATAAAGAATACCTTCAGATTGCTCATAATAATATTGACAGGAAGGAAAAGTCATTATTCATTTCGTGAATTATCCGTTTATCAAATAATGGTTGATCTAAACACCATAAGCTTAATATTAACCAAGTTACAGATAAAATTTGGAAACAGCCTAATCACACAATCAATTAACAACAAAATAGTTATTCCTCTCCCATAGAGAACCATTACACTCAGGAAACTTCGTCATGGACACAAAAAAGCCCCATCCAAACAGATGAGGCCGATCATATCTTCTTTATACGCTTTTATTCAATAACAGTCATCCAACCATGTGTGTCGGGCTCATCACCATACTGAATATCCTGTAGTTTATGGTAAAGCTTAGTTAACCAAGGCCCCGGATCAAAACCATACAGGTATTCTTTGTCCAAATCTTCATCGTAAATACGTTTGACAGGAGAAATAACTGCAGCAGTTCCGCAAGCACCGACTTCCTCAAAACTAGCTAACTCTTCAACAGGAATTTGACGCCGCTCAACTTTCAACCCCAAGTCCTCAGCCAATTGCATCAAACTCATGTTCGTAATCGAAGGTAAAATTGATTCCGATTTAGGAGTAACATAAGTATTTCCTTTAATGGCAAAGAAGTTTGCAGGTCCACATTCGTCGATGTATTTCTTTTCCCTGGCATCCAGGTAAAGCACAGCTGAATAATGTCCTTCTTTGGCTTTTTTACCGGCAACCAAGCTGGCAGCGTAGTTTCCACCGACTTTATATTTTCCTGTTCCCAGCGGAGCAGCCCGGTCGAACTGACGATAAATTACCAATTCGGTGGGTTTAAATCCTTCCGGGAAATACGGTCCTACCGGCATAACGAAAATCATAAACAAGTATTCGTTCGATGGTTTTACTCCAATCTCAGGTCCTGTTCCTATAAGTAAAGGGCGAATATACAGTGAAGCTCCTGATCCATGCGGAGGAACAAATTCAATATTTTCCTTAACGGCTAATGTTACTGCTTCGCAAAAAAGCTCGGTTGGAACTTTTGCCATCAAAATACCGTCAGCAGAAGACTGCATGCGACGAGCGTTTTCTTCCATTCGGAAAACACGCACTTTCCCATCTTCACCCATGAATGCCTTCAGGCCTTCAAAAATCTCCTGCCCGTAATGCAAGCAGGTGGCTCCCATATGTAAATTTAGATATTCTGAATCGCTTACTTCCAATGGTCCCCATTGACCATCTTTAAACCAGCAACGGATATTGAAATTAGTTTTTCGATAACCAAAACCAAGATTTTTCCAATCAATATTTTCCATAGTTACTATAATATTATACGCCCCCTTAATCAACAATCAAATAAACGAAAAAAAAAATTGACAAGGAAGGTCAAAAGTCTTTATTCGCCTTAAAATTAAATGTTTTAGAAAAGCACTCTAAAACAAGAACTTATGAATTAACGGAAAGTTTAAACTTATTCTTTCGAATCGAAATTAAAGACACGCCCTTTATTACGAACCGAAAGTGAACGTCAGAAAATAACCGTTATGCTTGCGAATATTGAGTACCCGACCGCCATCCAGCAGCAAATATTGGCCTTTTATACCTTGCAAAATTCCGTCAATAACCGGTTGTTTATCAAAACTGAGACTCGTTATTTTGGTAGGATACTCAAGTACCGGGTAGTTCAGCTTAATGACTTCATCTTCTTCACTCCGGTATTGCTGTAGCTCCACCGGCAGTAAGCGCATTACGTTTTCTTTCTCTTCAGTCAGTTTGAAGTTCTCTGCGATATTATTCTTCAGCATATCCCGCCAATTGGTTTTGTCGGTGAAGTACTTTTTCAGAAAAACCTCACTAACTCCGGCAATATGCCGATTAGGTGTTTTTAGCACACGAATGGCATACGACGCTCCCTGATCGATCCATCGGGTTGGAACCTGGTGATAACGAGTTACTCCCACTTTTAGCTCGCTTGAAACGGCTAAATAAACAAAATGGTCAATCAAATCGTGCTTTTGGGCCCATTCCAAATCACGGGCAATTCCAAATTCAGCTTTCGATAGCTCAGGACGCATAACCGTTTCGCTGGCTTCAGGAGCCGTTTGTAAGCATGAGTAGCAAAAGCCCTGTCCAAAAGATGTTTTTGTTTTCTTGCCACACGAAATACAATTAATCTGCCCATCAAACTGCATTCGGATTTGTTTTCCCAGCAAGGCATTCATGTCAATCTCCTCGTCGCCAATGCGAAAAAAGTAGCGAATCGGATCATCCAATTCAGCGCGCATCTTCAATATATTTCCCTGGTATTCCATTTTTATGAGTATCGAGTTCAAAAATTTGTCTAATCAAGCTCCCGCATTTACCGGAACAATTCCAGAACATCATGAATTTGTTTCAGTTCAAAAAAACGATCGCTTTTAATATCTTCCGGGTTCATTTGCTCGAAAATCCAGGTGGTGTAATACGGAATATGAGCTCCATAGCCCCCTAATTCAATCACAGGTAGCACATCCGATTTCAACGAATTACCAACCATTAATAGCTGATCAGCAGAAATATCAAGGTGTTTGAGCAGCTCCTGGTAATTTTCGTGCTTTTTATGGGTCATAATTTCAATGTGATGAAAATATTTCAGCAGTCCCGACTTTTTAAGCTTTCGTTCCTGGTCGAGCAAATCGCCCTTCGTAGCAACCACCAGCCGGTATTTCCCATACAGTTTATCGAGCAAATCCACAATGCCATCGAGCAAAATCACATCCTTTTGCAGCATCTCTTTACCTATGGCAATAATTGCTTCGACCTGTTCAGGCCGAACTTGCCGTTGCGAGATACTCAATGCTGTTTCAACCAACGACAAAATAAACGCTTTAATACCATAGCCGTAGAGCTCCATGTTCTGCATTTCAACCCGAAACAACTCGCTCATTGCTTTATCGGGTTCTTCAAAATCAGCCATTATGCGGCAAAATTCCTTCTCCGCATCGCGGAAAAAGTTCTCATTTTCCCACAACGTGTCATCGGCATCAAAGGCAATTACTTTTATATTGGCTAAACTCATTATTAAGTTGATTAAGCATCAAAAGTACAAAGTATATCACGAACGAAAGCGTTTTCTCCGCCGAAGTTGGGAAACAAAACCAAAGCATCTTGCAAAGGCAAAACACGACAACCGAATAGTTAGTTTACTAGAAAATTGATCCTCTCGAAAAAACACATTACTCCTTAGCCAAATTTTTGACCATTTTTGCAAGGCAACTCGAAGCAAAGAAATTCACCTTATGAAACAAAACTTCTGGAAAGCTTTAGGCCCGGGAATTATATGGGCTGCGGCTGCTATCGGTGTATCTCACCTGGTACAAAGTACTCGCGCCGGTGCCGATTTCGGATTTCAACTGGTTATTGTCGTCATTTTAGCCAATATTCTGAAATACCCATTCTTTCAGTACGGATCGCGCTATGCCATTGCAACCGAAGAAAGCCTCATAGACGGATACGGCCGAATGGGGAAATGGGTCGTTGTGTTGTTTTTGTTGCTTACCCTGGGAACCATGTTTACCATCCAGGCAGCAGTGACTTCCGTAACGGTCGGGCTCATAAAATCTGTTATCAATATCCCACTAAGCTACTTACAGGTTACAATCCTTCTTCTGTTACTTTGTGCTGTTATTGTACTCATTGGCCATTTCAAAACCCTGGATCGGCTCATTAAAGTTGTGGTCGTCGTTTTGTCGATAGCAACATTCACCGCGCTAGTTGCTGCCTTTACGAAAAGTGATCTGCAAACAGTAATTGACAACCAGGTTCCATTTCAATTTTCATCGGGTAATGTTGCCTTTTTAATAGCTCTGGTTGGTTGGATGCCAAGTGCCATTGATATTTCGGTATGGAGCTCGCTATGGACCTTAGCCAAGGTAAAAGAAACCGGCTACAAGCCAAGCCTCAAACAAACACTACTCGACTTCAACATTGGTTACATCGGAACTACAATCCTTTCACTGGCTTTCCTCAGCCTCGGAGCGATGGTCATGTTTCATTCAGGGGAAAGTTTTGCCAATGGTGGTGTTCTGTTTGCAAACCAGCTAATGGCTTTATACACCAGTTCAATTGGTGATTGGTCGTATCCCATTCTGGCGGTAGCTGCCATAGCAACCATGTTTAGCACAACCTTAACCGTACTCGACGCATATCCCCGTGTCTTAACTCCGATTACTGAAAGTCTTTGTGACAAGCCATTAAAGCACCGGACAAAGCAGGCATTTAGTTATCTCTGGATTTTTGTCCTGATCGTCGGAACAGGAATGCTTATTTCGGTATTTGCTGACCAGATGAAATTACTGGTTGATATCGCCACTTCACTGTCATTTATAACAGCCCCGGTATTGGCTGTACTTAACTTAAAAGCGGTAACATCATCTCAGGTACCTGCGGAGTTTAAACCCAGCCGTTTTATGCAAATCTTTTCATGGATTGGAATCATTGTCCTTGCTGCATTTGCCTTTTACTTTATATACCTGCAGCTTATTTCCTAAAATACGTGATCAAAAACTTCGGAAAAAGCTTATTAACATTTCAGAACAAACAGATTACACAAGTGAATACCGACAATCCTGAACATCAAACACCACAAAGTCACTACAGAACTAACAAACAATCTATTATCATTAATAACTCAGTATGCGAAGTCCAGTGTTTTAATTTCATTATTAATCCATTCGCAGCTTAAGGAGTCGTAATTTATTTCGAATTCAACATTGACATTTATCTGATTATTTCATTCCCTATTGACTTCAACAATCAAAGGCCGTACCTTTATAAAAGAAATTAGACTTAGTAAATTTTATTCAGTTTTCAGAACTTAACGCAACCAAATAACGGTGGCTGCATCTAACAATAAACGCACGGCCCCATGAAAACACATCAACTAATCAAACTAGCCTTCCTGTTTGTTATAGCTCTATCGGCATGCAACGATAAAGACAAGATCGACAATAGTACCCTTGAGGGATACTACAGCGGTACTTTCACCGTAGAGTACAGTAACGGAACAGTCTATTCAAGTCCGGTAACGGTATCGCTGCACGACAATGAATACTCTTGCAGTGCAAGTGCAAATAAGAAGCCTGCCGGAGGTAGCGGTGGTTATTATCTGGATGGTGATAAAATTTATTTTCTGGACGAAAATCTGTGGACTGCGAATTTCGACTGGAACCTGATTATGTCGGGAGAATATAGCCTACAACTAATAGGCAAGGACCTCGAAATATCTTCTCTGAAAGACGGAGTTGGCTTATACCAATACAAATTGCATAAGGTTCTACAATAAAAAAGCTGTGATCTTCGCGAAACCACAGCTTTTTTATTTCACATCTTAGTCGGTATTAAAAGGCTTCATCCAAGGTTTCAATCTTCAATACATCGGCCAATTTATCGGCTGAAATTTGGGTTTTTAGATGAACCGTAACCGTCTCACCCGGTAATAAATCGAAATAATTATCCGAGAAGAAACCAGCCTCATCACCGATGGTCAGATATAAGTTTTTAGCCAGCTTAGTTGAATTAAGGGTGATATCGAAACCATCATCGTCTGCTGAAACCACATGCTCAACCGTTGGTTTTGGCAGATTCAGATCTTTAACCGGACGGAAATAAAACACATTTGACGACAAACATTCATCACCTTCGAACAACTCAGCTACTAAAAACTGGTTGCTGCTGTCTTTCCCTTTCAGAAATTCTTGCTCGCCGGTTTCGAAATAATCGACCGACGAGTTCTGCCCAACAGTTACAGGCTTCGATTCTTCCCAAATAACATTCCCGTCAAAGTCGATCATTTTGAGTTTCAGCTGGCCCTCAATGTCGCGCAGCTCATCGTTAACCACTGCTACTTTAAATTGACCATTTTCGCGATATGGTGAAACCAATACCGGAGCAAATCCTTTCTTCACATAGTATTGAAGTGCTTTCCAGCGTTGGTAATAGTCGGTAGAGCTCCACGAAGCAACCGGCCAGCAATCGTTAATTTGCCAGTACAAACTTCCCATGCAGTAAGGCATTGCCCGACGATGTCCTTCCAGAGCAAACTTAATACCTTCGGCCTGTAAAACCTGGTTCACATACAGGAACGACTCAAAATCCTTTGGCTTCTTGTAATCCTGCAACATGTAATACTCGATCGTCTCATTACCAATCGATGAGCGCTGATGCGACTTCATCACATCAGAAAGAATGTCATAGTCTTCAGGGGTTGCATATTGCTTCACAGTTTTCAACTCGGGGAACGACTGAAAACCATATTCACTCATAAAACGGGCAATGTGTGTTGCATAGGTTGTAAAAGGCTCCTTACCCCACCAAACACCCCAATAGTGTTCGTCGCCGTTCTTCAAATCTGCAGGAATCCCTGTTCCGGATGAGGGACTTGATGACCAGTAGAAACGTTGAGAATCGTATTTCTTAACGGCATCAGGCAATATTTTGTGAAAGATCTTCTTGTAGGTCGCAAAGATGCTGTCGGCATTCGCCTGACTTTTAGCCTCCTCTTCCTTTTTCCAGCCCCAGCCAAACCAAGCCGCCAAAATCTCGTTGTTGCCACACCACATACCCAGGCTCGGGTGGTTGCGCAAGCGTTTTACATTATCCTCAGCTTCAGCTTTTACATTGTCCAGAAACTCTTGATCACCGGGGAACATGGCACAGGCAAACATGAAGTCCTGCCACACCAGAATCCCGGCTTCATCGCAAAGATCATAGAATTCGTCATTCTCATAAATACCACCACCCCAAACACGCAGCATGTTCATGTTCGAAGTTTTCGCTGTATTGACCACATTCCGGTACATCTCATGACTAACACGCGACGGAAAAATATCGTTCGGAATGTAGTTGGCGCCTTTCATAAATACCGGTACCCCATTCAGTTTAAAATAGAATGAAGTTCCCCGATCATCTTTGTCACGAACCAACTCCAACGTACGAATGCCGATGCGATGACTCAACTCAGTCGTTTGCTTGTCAATGTCCAGGCGGGCCGTAATATTATACAGCGGTTGTTCACCCAGACCGTTGGTCCACCAAAGCTTGGGATTGGCAATTTCAAACTCCATTTTATTCAAACTGAAACCTGGTGCCAATTGAAAGTCGGCAGAAGCAGCTTCAGCACCATCAACCAGGATTGTTATCGTCGCATTCTTTGCTTCCTGGGCATCAACCTCAACCAACGCCGAGAAGGTCGCTTTATCTTTTTCAACCTGATGCTGTACAATTTGCAGATCGTTAATGCGAGCTTCATTCCAAGCCTTCAGAAAGACCGGGCGCCAAATACCGCTGGTAACCAAACGGGGACCCCAGTCCCAACCAAAATGATAGCCGGCTTTACGGGTAAAAACACTCACCCGTTTACCGCCTTCAACTTCGCCAATCTCGGCCAGGTCGTTACCCGAAGCCGGCACCACATAGGGATAAGCATCGTATTTCTTCAAGCCTTCGATAATTGGCGAGCGAAAGGTAATCTCCAACTCGTTATCGCCTTCTTTCAGGAATGGTTTCACATCAACCAAATACTCGCGAAACATATTGTCGGTCGAAGTCACCAACTCGCCATTGATTCGAATATCGGCATAAGTATCCAAGCCTTTAAAATCGAGCGCAACACGATCGTGTTTCAACAAGCCAGCATCGGCTTTCAGTGTTGTTTTGTAAGCCCAATCCTTCTTGTCGATCCATTGAAGTTTGTGCTCATTCAAGCGATAAAACGGATCTTCAATTTTATTATTAGCCAGTAAATCGGTATGTACGCAGCCAGGAACCGTTGCCGGCAGCCATTCGTTGGTGCCACTTTCTGCAAACTGCCAGCCACTATTTATTTCCTGACTAATCATGAGATCTTTGTGTTTAGAGGAACATCCCATTAACAGGCAAACTGCCCCTGCAAGGAGTAAATACAAGCTTTTGCTCATGGAGTAAAGTTTTAACAATTGTTGTGGTTTATAATTGAATTTAGATCAGGCTAATTTGAGAAAAAACAGGCAAAATTCACAATCCTTTATTGTAATAATAACAAAAAGCTTTAGATATCATTATTCCGTTAAAGCATCGTTTAAACCAATGTGCCACTGATTCTTATTGCTATTTTTGCGTGTAAACCCATTTTGCTTATGACGAGAAGACTATTGATTTCGCGGGATAACCGCTTTTTTATTGCACAAATTACATTCCTGCTAGCCTTGCTAACATCCCTTTCGCCATTTGCCACTGACACGTATATCCCAGCCTTACCAAGCATGTCAGAATTTTTCGGTGTTCCCATTAATCTGGTGGAGGTATCGCTCACTGTTTATTTTATCGGGGTAGCCATTGGGCAGTTTTTCGGAGGACCGCTGTCCGATTCGTTCGGGCGGAAAACGGTAGCACTCATCGGAGTTCTTTTATTCTCAGTCAGCAGTTTCCTGGCCATCTTCACCACCGACGTTCATGTCTTATGGGTGCTCCGTTTGATACAGGCAATTGGAGGCGGCGGTGCATCGGTTGTCAATATGGCCTTTGTACGCGATTGGTTTGAAGGAAAAGATGTGGCTCGGATTTCATCGTTGATTAGTATGATTATGATGCTGGCCCCCTTAGTTGCACCGGTTATCGGATCATTTTTACTCCTTAGCCTGGGCTGGAAATCTATTTTCATTTTCATGTCCTCAGTAGCCATGCTTACCTTTGTGCTGTTTATCCTGTTCATGCCCGAGTCGCGACACTCACATCATATTACCCGCAAACTAACGGCCAAACAATTAATAGGTTCGTACCGGAAAATTTTCAGCTCACCAAAGGCAGTCGGATTGGTACTGGCGAACAGTTTTGCAGTATCGGGGATGTTTGTCTTCCTCACAGGCTCTTCCTTCCTGTATATCGAATTCTTTAAGGTTGATGTCGCCCTGTTCCCAATCTACTTTGGAGCCAATGTCGTGATGAATGTTCTGCTCACCTTCCTCAATTTCAAGCTGGTAAAAACGATTGAGCCAGCTAAAATCCTGCATGTCGGGTTACTGATTCAACTTGTATCGGGCCTGTTGTTGTGGTTTGCTGTTCGGGTTGAAGAGCCCAGTTTGTGGCTTGTCTTCACCTTGATGATTAGCTTTATCGGGAGCCTTGGGTTAATCTTCTCCAATACGGTTGCTCTCGTGCTTAATCAATTTCCTGAGATCTCGGGTTCGGCCAATGCGGTAATCGGAGTGATTCGCTTTGCCTTCAGCGGCGCCGTGGGCTCCCTGCTGGCAGTATTCCACACCGGCGATTTAATCCCCATGGGAACCATTATGGCTGCTTGTACGATGCTGGCCTATCTTCTCTTTACGGGTTCACGCTTCGCCAAGCATTAAATCCATCATTTCAAACTGAAAAAGCAACCGGCAATACCCTTCATCAAAGAAATACTTCAGCAGCTCTGGCAACTTTCATGCGTAGGGTTGAAGGAAAAGATAAGGTCAGATTGTATATTTTACACCTATCAGTTCCATTTTTAATACCTATTAAAAATTCAACACATCCCTATATTTTAGTTATCAACTGCTTATAAAAGCCCCAAAAGGACCTGTGGCTTTATGCAAAAGGAAGGGAGGAGAATGGAGAATTCCTGAACATCCCGTTGTTATGGTTATCGGGAGTTGTCAGGTTCTCTTCAAACCCATTTGAATTGCAATTATAGCATTGAGGTGAGCAAAGGAAAGATCGGATCCCTATCTCCCGGAGAAGCATCGACAGGAAGGCCGGGGTGGGTCAACCGGATAAAAATAAGAGCTGGAAAATGCTTTCTGAAATAAAAAAGAGCAATGTCGAAGGAGCGGAATAGCTATTTCCGTGAGCCCTCAACATTGCTCTTTGAGCATTAACTATACTATTTCACGATATTTACATCATCCGCGAGTTCAGTGTAATCATTACCCAAATGGTGCCGCCTACAAAAATGAAGACCAGCACTGCTGTAAAGGCAATGAATGCCACGTTCCAGCGCTGCTTCTCCGAGGTATCGAGGTGAAGAAAATAACGCAGGTGAACCAGCATTTGCAGTAAGGCTGCGATCGAT
>NZ_JBZQJF010000026.1:0-17343 GCF_059905295.1 Mangrovibacterium sp. | reverse complement strand
CAAAGAAGCTTTCATATTTTTTTGATTGGTTTTGGACTGCCAAAGTACAATCCCCGCTTCAATATTTTACAAAAGCAATCATTTTGTATCTGAAAATTAGTCGTCTTGCAATCGGGCTAACGATGGTAAAATTGACCTCTGGAAGCGTCGAATTTTAGAGCCCGAGACAGTGATGAAAAGTGTACTCTCCCCCATCAGCGCTTCATCAAAACTTTGAAAATTACCTTGGCATTGGAAGTCCCTTAAACCTGCACCGCAGCTTCCTGCTTCTTTAGGCCCCGACTTGGTACACGATCCGTCATTTTCCGATCATTGA
Organism: Mangrovibacterium sp.; assembly: GCF_059905295.1. NCBI lineage: Bacteria > Pseudomonadati > Bacteroidota > Bacteroidia > Marinilabiliales > Prolixibacteraceae > Mangrovibacterium > Mangrovibacterium sp. The sequence continues at coordinate 17,027 of NZ_JBZQJF010000026.1, read as the reverse complement.
ACAGCCGATGGGCAGCAATCACAAATTCGGTTTGATACTGATCTTCCTGATGAATGATCCAGCTCAGCTCTTTATCCGTCTTGGCTATTAATCGTTTGTAGAACAACTGAACTAACTCCTCGTCGGCCTCTTCCATCCTATTGGAATCACCTTCGAGCTGGTGGGTTAAAAAGCCTTTGATTTCGGCAATACAGACAATGGCATACAAAACCAGTAAGCTACTGCATAAGGGTTGTATGCCCAGTGTAAAAAAGTCGTATCCCCAAGGGGAAAAGGTGAAAAAGGAAGTTACTGTGTCGGAAGTAAATTGAAACAGGTTAAAACTACCGGCAATCAGAAACAGCGCAAGTATCGTTTTAAAGCCACGAACTTTTAAAAACTTCAATAAGCTTACTACGACAAGCAATCCGAATCCAATATAATTTTGAATTCCAATAGAACCGGATTTAAAAACGACGAAAAACAAAGTGTAGATTGAAAAAATCCACAGGGCTGAAAGAATGATCGTATCAATGGCCTTTTTCATCTTTTGTAATTTAGGTTTATTTCTGACTGTAAACAGCGTTTTTAACAACCAACTGTACCAAGTATTTCTATTTCACGATCTCCTCACCTACAGTCAAGCCGCGTCGTGCGTGCATTCTGCAAATGATTCAATCCGATTTGAAACACTGATCTATTCAAGAAAATGTTTGTCGCCTATGGGGTTTGCGCACCTGGTTGCATATTCTTATTTCGCTTTTGAAGTTAATACTTTCAGGAAGGTGGACGAAAAAATATTGATTCAACTTATTAACAAGTATTTAACAACGATGGAATGACCGTTGCGCATAAGCAATAGCTTCCCTCCCTTGGAAAACGACTTTGTTGAAATGGGAGGGTCAATCTGATTCTAAGGAATTTACTTTCATCCCCGTTGGCAACCTCCTGAAATCAGGTATGTTTTTACGTTGCTGCTGTAACCGAAAACAAAAGGCTCCGACCTGTATAAAAAGATCGGAGCCTTTGCTACCACAAGCCAAGGCAATGCCCTGCCTGTGCTGTTATAATTTATCTGGTTATTCCTGTGATGGGCCTATCGGTCGATTGAGGGTACCTTCCCGGTAAAAGCCAGCAATTGCTCGTAGCTTGGGTAACCTTCGCTATCGCCGCGCACCAGGGTGGCCATTGCTCCCACCCCATTGGCATAGTCACCGGCTTCCTGTATGGACAGTCCTTTCAGACGACTGCTCAAATACCCGGCAGCAAAGCCGTCGCCGGCACCTACGGTATCCTCCAGTTTTTCGACAATATAGCCCGGCACAAATTCGCATACTGTTCCGTCGGACACCATACATCCTTTTTTACCCAGCTTAAGTGCAATTTCGCCTACGCCCATATCGTGGAAAGCTTTAAAAATCTCGTTGGGATCGGTCGTTCCCAATAACAACTCTGATTCGTCGATCCCCGGGAAAAGGATATCCACACTTTTACAAATTTCAAGAATGGTTTCCTTCGCTTGCTCTACCGTCCAAAGTTTCAACCGAATATTCGGGTCAAACGACACTTTAACACCTGCTTCTTTGGCAATCCGGATCGCTTCGAATACCGTTTCCCGAGCCGACGGGCTAATTGCAGGGGTAATGCCGGTCAGGTGTAATATTTGTGCACTCCCGATGTACGCTGCATCCAAATCAGCCGGTTTAATAAAGCTGGCTGCCGAATTTTTACGGTAGTAATACACATTGGGATTAACATGTTCGAAAAGTTCTTTAAACAACAGCCCGGTTTGATGTTCGGGATCTTCAATCACCCGCGAGACATCAACACCTTCGCCACGAACCATAAACTGAATATACCGGCCAAACTCGTCGTGGCCCAGTTTCGAGAACCAACCGACTTTGTGTCCAAGCCGGGCCAAAGCAATTCCCACATTGGCTTCCGCCCCTGCAATTGACTTCGTAAAATTATGAATGTGTCTCAAGGGTCCCTTGTCACCGGGACTAAACAACACCATTGATTCACCAAAGGTGATTACTTCCAGATTTTTCTCCATTTTACCTACTCCTCCGTTTTTATTCCGACATCCAGATCTATTCGGTTGATCGAATTTAAGGCGGCAAAGCTAATGGTTATTCTAAATAAATGGTACTAAAAAGAATTGTTATATAACAGAGCGGTAACGTTAACGAAATGCACAGAGCAAACATCGAACTGGCGTTAAGCAAATAAACTACCAACCATAATCTACGCTAAGAGCAGTGATCTTTCAATCAACCAAATCAATAAACATCTCTGTTGATTAGCAAATGAAGAGAGAGAAACTGATCTTTGATGAGTAAAAAAAATAAACGGCAAGACAGAAAAAAGTTGAAGGTTCCCGGCTAGCTGATCTGAAAACTAAAAAAGGCTCCCTTCCGGAAGCCTTCTCTTTTCAATTGAAAGGAATATTTTATTTCTGTGCATCTGATTGCATGATTTTCTCAATGGCTTTATTGATATCCAGCGACGCAGCTGCTTGTCGTGGCGGGAACTCCTTGAAACTAGCCAAATGATCATTCAAATAACCAATCGCGGGTTGAAACACCCATGATTTATGCATAATCAGCTCGAAACCATAAACACCATCATATTTTTCGTAAGGATCCTTCCTTAGGTTAAATAACTGCGGCATGGTATGTACCACCATATCGTCGTAATAACGTTCTTTGGTAGCAAAATGCATTTTCCATGGGCCTACGCGCATCGCTGTCAGGCTGGATTCATAATAATAGAAGAAGTAGTTACGTGCCGACTTATCCGTTTTTCCTTCCCAGTAATTCAGGTTGTTAAAACCATCGATATGCACTTTGTAAGTCATATCGCCTACTTTCTTACCTTCTTTCAGTTCATCAATAATATCCGTATCACCAACAGCAGCCATTATGGTTGGCAATACATCTTCGTGGGCCGAAATACCGTTACGAATTAAACCGGCCGGAATTTCCTTGGGCCAGCGCACCATGAATGGCGCACGAACACCACCTTCATAGGTCGTCATTTTCTCACCGCGGAACTGGGTAACTCCGGCATCAGGAAACGTACTTTGTTCCGGACCATTATCAGTTGTATAAATCACGATGGTGTTGTCAGCTATTCCCAGTTTATCGAGGTAGTCGAGGATTTCACCAACTTGTCCGTCATGCTCCATCAAGCCCGAACCAAACAAGTCCATATCGGTACTGATTGGTGTGGCCAGGTTGCGATGTTCTTTTTTCAAGTGTGTGTATACGTGCATGCGGCTGGTTGCATGCCAAATAAAGAAGGGTTTTCCGGCATCGTGTGCCCGTTTGATGAAATCTTCGGTTTTTGCCACCAAGGTGTCATCAAATGATTCCATCATTTTTGAAGTCAGAGGACCAAGATCCTTGACTTTTTGCTTACCAATAACACCAAAGCGCGGATCTTCTGTTGAATCGTAGGTATCAGTAGCATAAGACTCGATGATTCCCCGAGGACCATATTTGTTGTAGAATTCTTTGCTTTTCGGATAATCAGCCTGTTCTTCTTCTTCCGAAACGTTTAGGTGATAAAGGTTTCCGTAGAATTCGTCGAAACCATGAACCGTTGGTAAATGTTCGTTACGGTCACCAAGGTGGTTCTTACCAAACTGCCCGGTCATGTAACCATATGGCTTCAGCAATTCAGCTAAGGTTGGGTCTTCCTTTTTTATACCGAGCGGGTTTCCTGGTTGGCCAACCGTTGTTAAGCCCGTACGCACCGGCTTTTGTCCGGTAATAAATGCTGCCCGACCAGCGGTACAACTGGGTTGCGAATAATGATCGGTAAAAAGCACACCTTCCTTTGCAATCCGATCGATATTAGGTGTCGGATACTGCAATCCAAGACTGTAACAGCTTAAGGAGTTTGGAGCCACGTCATCAACCATGATGACGAGAATATTCGGTTTATCCTGAGCATAAAGATTCAAACCGATTAACAGAGATAAAAAGAAAAATAGTTTTTTCATAGAAATCAAATTAATAGTTACATACTTTATCTAAATAAGTGTTATTAACACAATAAAATTCAAACAAATTAATTCTACTACTTCCACTCATTTCTTCTTGCCAAAACCCTGTTCACACAAGCAAACTTAAAACTCAAATTCAAACAATTATCAATCTATCCCTAAGTCCTCATTATTCCCAAATTTTACATCTAGCACTCTATGTTTTTTTCGCGTTATACAATTTACAACATCGAACATAAAAATCCAACTAAACAAATGTTTCATTTTAAACAATTAGCAAACATGACGACCAGAAACCAAAAAACTGTTCAGGCAAAATCAACTTTACCTGAACAGTTTCAACTGGAGTACTATTTTCCTACGCCATATGCATCGCCCCCAAGGACAGAATACAAGGTCTGTTTCTTTTTAACGACTAATCGATCTCACCGGCCTTTTTCAGCGAAAAGCGAGATGCAATGGGACCGATAATTTCGTGGATGAGAGCTGCACCAATGACAATGCCCATAATTGTTGAGCCCGTATCTTTAAATGCCGGTTCTTTGGTTAACAGCAAGGCCAGGCCAATAACGATACCTCCTTGAGGCAGTAACCCACCGGCTGTATATTTCTTCACCTTAGGATCCATTTTAAAAAACAGCCGTCCCGAATAGATTCCTGCAAATTTCCCCAAGGCACGGGCAACAATGTAAATACCAATTAGTGTTACACTTCCGGTAATCGACGAAAGTTGTAAGTGAAGACCCGACAAAGTGAAGAAAATCACAAAAATAAGCTCGTCGGTATAACGTTCAATCAGTTTAAATACCTCGTCAGCTATCGGGTTCCAATTAGCAACGACTGCACCAAGTGCCATCGTTGACAACAGCGATTCAAAACCAAAATATTCAGAAATACCATAGCTGAGCGCAACCAAACCAAAGGTCAGAACAATCAGCGTTCCTTCGGGCTGTTTTGGGACCAGCCGAACAATACCTGTAAAGCCCCATCCCAAAGCACCTCCAATTAACAAAGCACCTCCAATGTTGTAGCCCAAATGCAAGGTAACCTGCCCGAAATTAGGTTCGCCCTGCCCCACTGAGAAAACCGCAAAAGCAGTGACAAGCGTATAAATAATAATCCCCACTAAATCGTCGAAAGCAGCAATCTCAAGCATCGTAGTGCTGACCTCTCCTTTGGCTTTAAACTCATGAATGACCGCTATAGTAGCCGACGGATCGGTTGGTGCCGCCAGGGATGCTAATACGAGACTCACGGCCAAACTAACATTCACAGATTCGAAGACAGAAAATGAAAAACGCAAACTCAGAAAAATCAACGCAAACACAAATGCAAAAGCAAACAAGGACTCCAGAAGTGTTAGTGTAAGAACCTTTCCTCCGGTTTCCTTCAGCTTAGTAGCCGAAAGCGAACCTCCAATTGAAAAAGTAATAAACGACAGTGAAATCGAAAGCAGCGGATCCGTATGATCGACAAAAGATCCGGACATAATGCCCGATACATCAGGGTTAAGCAAAATACCTGCTAAAATATAGCCGGATATTTTGGGCAATTTCACTTTCTCTGCCAACTCACCAAACAAATAACCTGTAAAAATTAAAATTCCGATACTGAGAATGATATTCATAATACTGGTCCTTTAGCAATTTTTTCCGGCGGTTAGTTTTCTCTAAAGTTACCAAGGCGTCGCGACAAACGAAAGTTGATAACAGATTATTTGAGAGCAGTAATTAAGCTTTCTTCATAAAATCTAAGTAAGATAGACTTGTAATACCTCCTTCATTCAAAGCACATCATTAAAAAAAGTAGCATAAGGTCGAAAGTTAAAGGTTATTTCCCTCAATAGATTCCACCAAAAAGTCAGCACAACGTATTCCAAGTTGGACTAAAAGATCAAGAACACTAACAAAAACAGGGACTAACCCGTAGTCCCCGTCGTCTAACAATTAATTGCTGCTCGGCACAATTCGCCAGCTTCTTAAATATTATTCCTATATATGAAAAAAAAGTTTCTTTAAATGAATCAGACCAGCTCTCTAAATATTCGGCAAAACTTACTGTTTGTTTTCCCTAAACAATTTACAACTAAAAGACCTAAAAATCATAATAACTTTTAAAAATTAATTCAATTTTATTATAAATGGTCCTTGTTAAATAACAGTACGACTCCTACACCAAACTGTTTCAATTTGATAGCTTTAGCAAAAGCGAAACAACTAAAGAGAGGACTAAAAACAAAAAAATCCGGCTAGCAGGAGCCGGATTATCTGTGTATAATTTTTTCTAATGGAATGAATAGTCCAGGATGAATCCTATTCGATCGGTGACCTGTTTTACCGAAACATACTGCATACAACGTACATCTCCGTAAATACATTTTTTATTCCCAAAAACAGAACAAGGCCGACAATCGAGTTCAGCTCCATCATACTGTATCAGATTATCTGCAGGCTGATGATAAGGTGCAAAGCCTAAGGAAGGATGGGTCCCCCCCCAAACCGATACAACAGGTACACCGGCCATGGCTGCCAAATGCATATTAGCCGAATCCATCGATAACATCAGATCTAAATGTGGCAGCAACTGAATTTCTTCTGCAAACTTAATGTAATGACCAGCTACAATACAGTTCTCAAAGTCGGCCGCTATACTCTCCAGAATTTCCATTTCAGTCTTACCTCCGCCAAACAGCACAAGCTTCAAATCCGGAATTTGTTGCAAAACACGTAATAACTCCCTGGTTTTATCAATACCCCAAACTTTCTGTTTATGCTTGGCAAAAGGGGCAATACCAATCAACTTGTTCACCACAGTGGAGTCAAGCTGTAATAACTTCAACACATCTTCTCTGGAGCTTGCAGAAAACAAAGGTGGTTGTGGCAAAATAAAGCGATAGCCTGCTTCAGAGAAAGCAGCAGCATAGCGGTCAATTGTTGATGGTAATAGCTGTTGTGATTTCGTCTTTACGGCATACTTTTTCTCGGCACGTCCCTTATTAAAGGTGTGCACCTTCATTCCTCCCATCCGAAAATAGAAATTCAGAATAAAGGTCCGCAACACCTGATGAAGATCAAAAACTTCATCAGGATTAACTTCCCTTTTTATCTTTTTATACAGTCGATATAAGCCCGGCAAGCCTTTGTGCTTTCCCTTTAAATCGGAAGTCACCATATGCAAGCGGTCCACCCCCTGAAAAACCGGAAAAAGAAACGGCTGAGTGAGCAAGTAAATCTCCAGGTCTTTATTTGATTCAAGGACGCCTTTCAAAACCGGAAGAAGCATAACGACATCCCCCATAGCCGAAAAACGGTATACCAATATTCGCTTCATTCTAGGCGTAGTCTTCGTAGGATTTTTCTTCAATCAAGTCGGAACCTGTCAACTCGTTAATCTGACGTTTCACATCTGAACGTTTGTCGTTGGTAAAATAAACCGAACGCGCAACTTCGACAAATTCAGCTCCGAAGTCCTTCGCTTTCTCCAGTTCCCGAATACGATCTTCGATATTCCAAAGTTGTTTGTTTATCTTCAGAAGCTCCTGGTACAACGCATGATCTTTTTTAATGATCTTACTTACGGCTTCATCCAGAACCTTAAACTCATTACGGAGATTAGCAAGCTTCTTTTCGTCCTTAATATTCTCCAATTTGATCTCAATAATCGTCAACTTATCAGCGATTTCGCCATTCGATACTTCTATCTTCATATTCCTTTAAGTTTGAATTAATCGGTACAATGTAAACAAAGGTAATCATTTCGGTTAAGCAACAAGCGCGCCACAATGCCCCTGTCCTCTTTTTATAAACAGAGTCTTTTTATTTTTTGCAGTTGACCATAAAATAAGTAATTTGTATACCTTAATTCCGATTGCTACCAGATGAATATTCAGGACGTTCAAGTCACTCCAAAATACCGAAAACTAAAAACCGCCGGGCATATCCTTTTTTGGATCGGTAGTTTCACCTTTGCAATCTTATCATTCGATGTGGTTTCGGAACATCACCTTAATCTGGATCCGGCTCTTTTTCTAAAAGCACTAATCCTGAATATTGGCTTTGCAGCAGCAGTCTACATCAACTTTTACCTGTTAATTCCTTATGTACTCAAGAAACGCAACTATATCTATTACATTTTCTGGCTACTATTAACACTTTCATTTTCTTCTCTTTTCATCAGTGGAACACTTTCATTTACCGAGAACCGCAACCTGACTAGATTGCTTTTCTCGACTAATTTTTTCACCTCGGCGAGTTATGTGGTCATTACCTCATTAGCCAAATTCCTGACCGATTGGATCGAGTTGCAAGACATATCGCTACGCTACCACAAAGCAGAACGCCAACGGCTCGAAGCTGAGCTAAAAGCCCTCAAAGCACAAATAAACCCACACTTCCTATTCAATAGCTTAAACAATATTTATTCGTTGGCTTTAACGAACTCAGATAAAACACCACAGCTCATTTTAAAGCTTTCCGATTTGATGCGGCATGTGTTATACGAGTCACGCGAAAATTTTATACCCCTAAAAAAGGAGATTGAATTTGTAACAAACTTTATCGATCTGCAACGTATAAGATTGAGCGATCAGGTAGAAATTGATTTCAAACCAAGTGAGACGATTCCTAATGCGCGAATTATGCCCCTGGTTTTCGAGCCATTTATCGACAATGCCTTTAAACATGGCCCCCGATCGTCAACCGGTACTGCATATATCCATTTGAAAATTGACATCGTGAGTGAATGGTTATTTTTTACGATTGAGAACAGTTCTACCAAGACTTATAGCCCAAGACAAGATGGTGCCCATGGGGTCGGTTTAGAAAATGTCAATCAGCGCCTCAAAATGCTGTATGGGAAGGATGAATTCAAGCTTAAAATTCTTAAAACTGATTCAGCGTATAACGTAAGCTTAAAACTGAAACTAAAATAGAAACAAGAACGAAAAACCATGAAAGTCAGAGCCATTATTGTTGATGATGAACCTTTAGCCAGACAAATAATCGAGAAGTATGCGGAAGATTTTCCCAACCTGGAAATTATTTGCAGTTGTGCTAATGCGTTAGAAGCTAGCAAACTCATCAAAGAGAATGAGATTGACCTCCTATTTTTGGATGTAAATATGCCTAAACTTACTGGTCTCGAATTCCTAAAAAGCTTATCTAATCCACCATTGGCAATACTAACAACGGCATACACTGACTACGCTCTGGAAGCCTACGAACTCAATATTCTGGATTATCTGAAGAAACCATTCTCTTTTGAACGCTTTTTTAAAGCCTTTCAGAAGGCTGAGGAACAATTAAGACTTCTGCAGCATAAAAGGCACAACTCATCAGAGGAAAAGACACCCTACATCTTTATAAAAGCAAACAAGAAAACCAACAGAGTAGAGATTAACGACATCCTGATCATCGAGGGCCTTGGCGACTACATCAAAATTCATTTGAGGGAGGGTCGTCATTTAGTAACCAATTTATCGATGAAAAAGATGGAGGATTTGCTTCCGCATAACGATTTTATTAGGATTCATAAATCATTTATTATACGGATGGACTCGATTCAAACAATTGAAGGGAACCTGGTGAAGGTCGGTCAACAAAAATTGCCAGTCGGAAACAATTTTCGGCAAACATTCAACGAACAAATCGAGAAACGCTTTATAAAATAAAAAAGCTGGCCAAAATTGGCCAGCTTTTTATATCGTAAGGTTTAAATTCCTTATTCAGCTTTTGGTTCTTCTGTTGTATCAGCAGCAGGAGCTTCAGCCTGAACTTCTTCAGCTGCAGGAGCAGCAGCAGGAGCTTCAGCTTTTTTAGCGCCACCACGACGTGAACGACGTGATTTTGTTTTAGTCTCTTTTGCAGCCAACATGTTTTCGTTGAAGTCAACCAATTCGATGATACACATTTCAGCATCGTCACCTAAACGATTTCCTGTTTTCAGGATGCGTGTGTAACCACCAGGACGTTCGCCTACTTTTACGACTACCTCACGGAACAATTCAGAAACAGCTTCCTTGCTCTTCAAGTAGCTGAATACCATACGACGAGAGTGCGTAGTATCATTCTTTGCTTTTGTAATAAGCGGCTCAACATACATCTTTAAGGCCTTCGCTTTAGCTGTTGTCGTGCTAATTCTTTTATGGAAAATCAAAGAGTTAGCCATATTTGACAACATTGCCTTGCGATGAGAACTTGTTCTACCAAGATGGTTGATTTTTTTATTGTGTCTCATTTTGTGCTTATTCCTTGTCTAATTTATACTTAGTAATATCCATTCCGAATGTCAGATTCATAGCATTCAGCAGGTCATCCAACTCTGTCAGAGATTTTTTACCGAAGTTACGGAACTTCAACAAGTCGTTACGGTTGTATTGTACCAACTCGCCTAAAGTTTCAACATCAGCGGCTTTCAAACAGTTCAGAGCACGAACTGAAAGATCCATATCTACCAATTTCGTCTTCAGAAGTTGACGCATATGCAATACTTCCTCGTCGAATTCTTCATTCGCAAATTTTTCGTCTGAATCCAAAGTAATTTTTTCATCAGAGAACAACATGAAGTGATAAATCAGAATCTTAGCAGCTTCTTTCAATGCATCTTTAGGATGAATTGAACCATCAGTAGCAATTTCCAGAACTAATTTTTCATAGTCTGTTTTTTGCTCTACACGATAGTTCTCAACTGCATACTTTACGTTACGAATCGGCGTAAAGATTGAATCAATCGGAATTAAACCAAACTCAGCATCTACCGGCTTGTTTTCAGCGCCAGGCACATATCCACGACCTTTATTAATGGTAATGTCCATGGTCAGTTTTACATCAGCTTCCATGCGGCAAATTACCAATTCAGGGTTTAATACCCGGAAACCGGTCATAAACTTGTTGATGTCGCCGGCAGTAAATGTTTCCTGTCCGGTAATTGTGATAGAAACTTTTTCACTGTCCAGATCTTCGACTTCTTTTTTGAAACGAATTTGTTTCAGGTTCAGGATGATTTCAGTTACATCTTCCATCACACCTTTAACAGTAGCAAATTCGTGGTCTACGCCTTCAATTTTCATCGTAGTGATGGCGTAGCCCTCCAAAGATGATAACAGAATTCTGCGCAAGGCATTGCCGATTGTAATACCATACCCAGGTTCCAATGGACGGAATTCGAATTTACCGAACCGTTCATCAGATTCTACCATTATTACTTTGTCAGGTTTTTGGAACGCTAATATTGCCATAATTAAATACTGAGTAATTTTATTATTTAGAATACAACTCGACGATTAGTTGTTCTTTAATGTTTTCAGGAATTTCTTCCCGTTCCGGACGATTCAGGAATTTACCAGCCATTGCTGCTCCATCCCATTCTAACCAGGCGTATTTGTTGTAACGGTGTGAAGTCATTGAGTCAGCGATAATCTCCAAAGATTTAGATTTTTCGCGAACACCAACTAAGTCACCCGGACGCAACTGGTAAGAAGGAATATTAACGATCTCACCGTTTACAGTGATGTGCTTGTGAGAAACTAACTGACGAGCAGCAGCTCTTGTACGAGCCAATCCTAAACGGAAAACAACGTTATCCAAACGAGATTCCAGCAATTGTAATAATACTTCACCGGTAATACCTTTCGCAGCAGATGCTTTGTGGAACAAACGAGCGAATTGTTTTTCCAATACACCGTAAGTGTATTTTGCTTTTTGTTTTTCCTTCAATTGCAAACCGTATTCTGATTTCTTACGACGACGACTTGCTAACCCGTGGAAACCAGGAGGATAATTTTTCTTCTCAAGAACTTTATCTGGTCCGAAGATTGGTTCTCCGAATTTCCGCGCGATTTTTGATTTTGGTCCTCTATATCTAGCCATTATTCTACCAAATTAAAAAGATTAAACACGTCTTCTTTTTGCCGGACGACAACCATTGTGTGGCAATGGAGTAACGTCAACGATCTCGTTTACCTGAATTCCGATGCTGTTAATAGCACGGATAGCAGATTCGCGACCGTTACCTGGTCCTTTAACGAAGACTTTTACTTTTCGGAGTCCAAGATCATATGCAGTTTTTGCACATTCTTCGGCAGCCACCTGTGCAGCATAGGGCGTATTTTTCTTCGAACCTCTGAATCCTTTTTTACCAGCCGATGACCAAGAAATAACTTCTCCGTTATTGTTAGTCAAAGAAATGATAATGTTATTGAATGAGGAATGAATATGCGCCTGGCCAGTCGCTTCAACATTAACGACTCTCTTTCTAGTAGTTCCAGTTTTTTTTGCCATAACTTACCTATCGATTATTTAGTGGCTTTTTTCTTATTAGCTACAGTTTTCTTCTTGCCTTTACGTGTACGAGCGTTATTTTTAGTGCTTTGTCCACGTACTGGAAGGCCAATACGATGACGGATACCCCGGTAGCAACCGATGTCCATCAGACGTTTAATGTTCAACTGATTTTCTGAACGAAGTTCACCTTCAACTTTAAAGCTTTCAGAGATAACTTTACGGATAGCAGCAAATTGATCATCATTCCATTCTGCAACTTTCTCATCAACAGAAACACCAGCTTGTTCGAGGATGTAGCGTGCACGACTACGGCCAATACCGTAAACGTATGTTAAGGCTACTTCACCTCTTTTATTATCAGGAATATCAACTCCAACAATACGAGCCATAGAAAAAAATTTTTACAAAGTTAATTAATTATCCTTGACGCTGTTTGAACTTAGGATTCTTTTTATTGATCACGTACAAACGGCCCTTTCTGCGTACAATTTTACAGTCGGCGCTGCGTTTTTTAATGGATACTCTTACTTTCATGATTCCTATTTTAATTTTTATATCTAAAAGTAATTCGTCCTTTAGTCAGATCATAAGGTGACATTTCTACTTTCACCTTATCTCCAGGAAGAATTTTGATATAATGCATACGCATTTTACCTGAGATATGCGCTGTTATCACATGACCATTTTCAAGTTCAACCCTGAACATAGCATTAGATAACGCTTCAATGATTGTTCCGTCTTGTTCTATCGAGGCTTGTTTTGCCATAATACTAATCTATCTTTTTATTTGTATAACCGGCACAGTCTCCTGTACCGGTTTATTTATTTCGAAATAAAAGATGTCAGACTTATTAATACATTGCCGCACCACTTCCCGGGCGCCCCTTAATGCGGCCTGATTTCATCAAACCATCATAGTGGCGCATCAACAAGTGGCTCTCGATTTGTTGTAATGTATCAAGTACAACACCTACCAAAATCAACAGTGAAGTACCTCCATAAAAATAGGCGAACTTCGTGTTAATTCCGGCCATCATTGCAAAGGCAGGCAGAATTGTTACAATTCCCAGGAAGATTGACCCGGGTAAGGTAATACGAGACATAACTGTATCCAGAAACTCAACGGTTTTCTTACCTGGTTTAACACCTGGAATAAAACCGCCGTTTTTCTTCATGTCTTCAGCCATCTGCACAGGGTTTACTGTAATGGCGGTGTAAAAGTACGTAAACAAAACGACCAATACAAATTGAGAGAAATTGTACCAAAAGCCAGTGTGATTAGACATTGCCGCGGCAAATCCGCTCAAACTATCTGATTTGGCAAATTGAGTCAATGTAAGTGGAACAAACATGATAGCCTGGGCAAAGATTATAGGCATTACCCCAGCTGCATTCACTTTCAACGGTATGTACTGACGTACTCCCCCATATTGTTTATTTCCAACAATTCGCTTTGCGTATTGAACCGGGATTCGGCGGGTACCTTGTACCAACAGAATACTTCCCATGAACACAAGGAATAAGAAAACAAACTCAATCAGGAACATGACCATACCACCACCTTGCTGTTCGATGCGTGAAACAAATTCAGCAGCAACTGCAAATGGCAGACGGGCAATAATACCGATCATAATAATCAATGAAATACCGTTACCAATTCCTTTATCGGTGATGCGTTCGCCTAACCACATAATGAACATCGAGCCTGCAGTCAAAATAATAGTTGATGTTACTTTGAACATCCAGCCGCTGACAGCAAAAGCTTCTGATGGCAATTGAAATGTTAAGTTAGCCAAATACGCAGGTGCCTGGAATAAAAGAATCAACACAGTCAGATAACGAGTTATCTGGTTGATTTTTCTTCTTCCTGATTCTCCTTCTTTTTGCAGACGCTGGAAGTATGGAACGGCTATTCCCAACAGCTGTACTACAATCGAAGCAGAAATGTAAGGCATAATCCCTAAAGCAAATACGGATGCGTTTGAAAATGCACCTCCCGAGAACATATCCAATAACCCCAGCAACCCATCTGAAGTCTGTTGTTTTAATTGACCCAGTTGTGCAGGGTCGATTCCCGGTAATGCTACATACGATCCTAATCGATAAATTAACAAAAGAAATAAGGTTAATCCCAAACGGGCTCTCAAATCTTCGATTTTATAGATATTCTTTAGGGTTTCGATAAATTTTTTCATTCGGTTTAGAGTATTTCAGTGGTTCCTTCTAATTTTTCGATGGCCTCTTTTGCAGTTTTTGAGAATGCATGGGCTTTAACGTCCAATTTTAGTGTTAAAGTTCCATTTCCCAAAATTTTTACACGGTCATTTTTTGAAGCCAGACCAGCATCAACCAAAGTTTGCACATCAACAGCAGCTAAAGACTTACTTTCAGCTAATGTTTGAATAGTATCCAGGTTGATTGCTTTATATTCTACCCTGTTCACATTTTTGAATCCGAATTTAGGAACTACGCGTTGCAAAGGCATTTGACCACCTTCGAAACCACGAGTGCGGCTGTAACCAGAGCGTGATTTAGCTCCTTTGTGGCCACGTGTTGATGTACCACCATGTCCGGAACCTTGACCACGACCAATACGCTTCACCTTTTTAATGGATCCTGCTGCAGGTTTAAGATTATTTAATTCCATAATTGTAATCTTAAAATATTTTAAATTTCTTCGATTTTCACTAAGTGTTTCACTTTGTTAACCATACCCATGATAGCTGGTGTAGCCTCATGTTCTACAGAGTGATTCAACTTTTTAATACCTAGAGCTTCTACAGTTCTTTTTTGGCTCTTATCGGAACCAATAATGCTCTTCACTAAAGTAACTTTAATCTTAGCCATAGTTCCTATCCTTTAAATACTTTTTCTAATGATACACCTCTGTGTTGAGCTACGGTATAAGCATCACGCATTTCCAACAAAGCATTGAAAGTAGCTTTCACCAAGTTGTGTGGGTTAGACGATCCTTTAGATTTGGCAAGGATATCGTGTACACCAACACTCTCGAGTACAGCACGCATCGCACCACCGGCTTTTACTCCGGTACCGTGTGAAGCAGGCTTCAGGAATACATTAGCACCACCAAATTTTGCAATTTGCTCATGTGGAATAGTACCTTTATTGATTGGGATTTTAACCAGATTCTTTTTGGCAGCATCAACACCTTTAGCAATAGCTGCAGTTACTTCGCTGGCTTTACCAAGACCCCATCCTACGATGCCATCTTCGTTACCAACAACTACAATTGCTGAAAAGCTGAATGTTCTACCCCCTTTGGTTACTTTAGTAACACGGTTAATAGCAACTAACCGGTCTTTCAGTTCTATGTCTGTCGTTTTGACTTTTTTAATATTTCCTGACATAATTCTTAAAATTTAAGGCCACCTTCGCGGGCAGCATCAGCTAATTGTTTAACTCTACCGTGATACAAATAACCGTTACGGTCAAATACAACATCTGCAATACCAGCAGCAAGCGCTTTTTCAGCAAGAGCTTTTCCTACTAAAGCAGCTTTTTCGCTTTTATTACCAGCTACTGCAGCGACGTCTTTATCTAATGAAGAGACTGCCAACAAAGTTGCGCCTGCAAGGTCGTTAACCAATTGCGCATAAATTTGCTTGTTGCTGCGGAAAACACTCAAACGTGGTCTTTCTGCAGTTCCGGAAATGATCTTCCGAATTCTCTTTTTTATTCTAAATCTTCTTTCTTGTTTCGTTAAAGCCATGGTTTCAAATTTTACTATTTAGCACCTGCAGATTTACCGGCTTTGCGACGCAATTGTTCACCAGCGAACTTAATACCTTTACCTTTGTATGGTTCAGGAGCTCTCAGTGAGCGAATTTTTGCGGCTACCTGGCCAATAAGCTGTTTGTCACAGCTTTTCAGAGTTACAGTTGGGTTGCTACGTTTGTCGGTAACAGCTTCAACTTTTACTTCTGCCGGAAGTTCCAAATAAGTGTGGTGAGAGTAACCAAGTACCAAGTCCAATAGTTGACCTTGGTTTTCGGCACGGTAACCTACACCGACTAATTCTAATTTCACTTCGTAACCTTGAGAAACACCCACAACCATGTTGTTGATCAGTGCACGATACAAACCGTGCAGCGCACGATGACGTTTTTGATCAGTAGGGCGTTTAACCAATAACTGGCTTCCTTCTACGGCTACTTCAATTTCAGTGTCTACCTGCTGCGAAAGCTCGCCCAGCTTACCTTTAACAGTCACCACGTTTTCGGGGGAAACGTTAATAGTTACGCCGGCTGGAATTTCGATTGGTAATTTACCTATCCTTGACATTCTTTTTCCTCCTTGATTAATAAACGTAACATAAAACTTCACCACCTACGCCCTGTGTTTGAGCTTCTTTGTCAGTCATAACACCTTTAGAGGTAGATAAAATTGCAATTCCCAAGCCGTTTAATACACGAGGAATGTTGTCGCTGTCGCAGTATTGTCTCAAACCAGGTTTTGAAACCCTTTTGATTGACTTAATGGCTGGAGTCTTAGTTTCAGGGTGATATTTCAAAGCGATTTTGATATTGCCTTGATAGTTCACCTCATCTTCAAATTTGTAGTTCAGGATATAACCTTTTTCCTTCAGGATTTTGGTAATTTCCTTTTTTATGTTTGAAGCAGGAATATCAACCACGCGGTGTTTTGCTTTTTGAGCGTTACGCAAACGTGTTAAATAATCTGCTATTGGGTCTGTAATTTTGCTCATTACTTTTCGATTATTGATTACCAACTAGCTT
>NZ_JBZQJF010000025.1:0-1738 GCF_059905295.1 Mangrovibacterium sp. | reverse complement strand
GTTTTCGGATCATTCTCGTACATTTCAAGCAGATCGATAAAATACAGCCCTGAAACAGAGTCGCCACCGATTCCAACGCAGGTTGTTTGTCCCAAACCGCTTTCAGTAAGCATATTCACCACTTCGTAAGTCAATGTTCCTGAGCGCGAGATCAGACCAACGTTTCCGGGTTTAAAAATCATAGCAGGAAGAATCCCGATCAGACATTCTCCCGGAGTAATTAATCCTGGACAGTTTGCACCGATCAGTTTCGTACCGTGTTTTTCCAAAACCGGCATTACACGGATCATATCCTGAACCGGAACATGCTCGGTGATACAAACCACCAACTCAATGCCGGCATAGCTGGCTTCCATAATGGCATCGCCGGCAAAAGGTGCCGGAACAAAAATTACTGAAGCATTGGCTCCGGTTGCTTTTACTGCATCTTCAACAGTGTTGAATACCGGAATACCTTCTACCTGCTGGCCGGCTTTACCGGGTGAAATTCCACCAACAATGTTGGTTCCGTAAGCTTTCATTTTACTGGTGTGAAAAGCACCATCGCGACCGGTAATTCCCTGGACAATTACCTTTGTATCTTTATTAATAAGTATACTCATTACTCTAACTTTTTACTTTCAATTTTTACTTTTTACTTAACTCGATGGCTTTCTTCGCAGCTTCGCTCATGGTTTTCACCACCGGTAAACCGGTCTGCTCAATAATTTCCAAACCTTCCTTCGCGTTCGTTCCCGATAGGCGGATCACTATCGGAATATCAGTTTTTATTTCATGAAGCGCAGCTACCAAACCGCGGGCAACATCGTCGCAACGGGTTATACCGCCAAAAATGTTGATCATCACAGATTTCACATTTTTGTCACTCAGCAAAATATTCATGGCATCGATCACTTTTTGCGGATTCGACGAACCACCGATATCAAGGAAGTTAGCCGGATCGCCGCCATACAGTTTGATCATGTCCATGGTAGCCATAGCCAGACCTGCGCCGTTTACCATACAACCAATGTTACCGTCGAGTTTAATGTACGACAAACCTTTTGCATTGGCTTCCAGTTCCTTTTTCTCGTTCTCATCAGCTTCGCGCATGGCAATAATTTCCTTCTGACGGAACAATGCGTTGTCGTCGAAATTCATTTTACCATCAATAGCCAACACCTGTTTATCCGGAGTAAGCACCAGTGGATTGATCTCAGCCAGTGAAGAATCGGTTTCAACATAAAGTCGATACAACTTCACCAAGATTTCCGCTGCCTGACGCACTTGTTTTGGATCTCCAAATAACTGAAGCGCAACTTTCCTGGCCTGCCAGTCCATTAAACCCATGGTTGGATCAATTGGCATCTTTATGATCTTCTCAGGTGAAGTTTTGGCCACTTCTTCAATTTCAACACCACCCTCGGCACTTGCCATCAGCGTTACCGACTTGGTGTTACGGTCATTGATCAGACCTACATAAAATTCCTTTTCGATGTCAACTGCGTCGGCCACCAGGATTTTTTCAACGGTAATACCCTTGATTTCCATCCCCAGGATTTGTTTGGCTTTTTCAATGGCTTCTGCCTTTGTGGTAGCCAGTTTTACTCCACCGGCTTTACCGCGGCCACCAACCAAAACCTGCGCTTTTACTACTCTCAATTTGTCTTTGTCAGAGATTTTCTTTTTAACCTCATCAACCGAATGGCAAAGCTCACCTTCCGGAACAGGAATCCCGTACTTCCTGAATAAATCTCGG
>NZ_JBZQJF010000024.1:0-15987 GCF_059905295.1 Mangrovibacterium sp. | reverse complement strand
AAGTATAAATAGTTGAGTACACTACCTGATTCATAAATACCAATTTTAAAGCCAGGCGTGAAAGCAATATTGCCGACAATAATACCGAATCCGATCGGTATAAGCAGCATGGGCTCAAATTCTTTAGCAATTGCCAAATAGATAAAAACCAAGCCTACAGCAATCATTATTAAGTGACCTACTGTAAGGTTAGCAAAGGCAGTAAACTGAAGAAATTGTCCCAGGTGTTCTATAATGAAATCCAGAAAAGATGTCTCCATTTTTTATCTCCTTTTTATTCGATCGTGATTAAGATGTCACCTTCCATTACGGCGTCACCTTTTTGCTTATGAATGGAAACGATTTTTCCGTCTTTGTCGGCTTCAATGTTATTTTCCATTTTCATGGCTTCTAACATGAGTACCTTGTCGCCGCGTTTAACCACGTCTCCTTCTTTGACAAAAACTTCGAGGATTGTACCAGGAAGCGGAGATTTAATTGTTCCCGATCCTTTTGGTGCACTCGGACTGCTGGTTTTTGCAACAGATGGGTGTACATCAGTTGAAGGAACAGCTCTTTGGCGAACTAGTTTTGGTGTCTTTTGAGTTTTGATTTCAGTGGTCAGTTCTACTTTATATAAAGAACCATTTACTTCAATCTCGGCAACATTATCCTCAATGCTCAGGATTTCTGTTTCGTATTCGTTGCCGTTTATAGTAAATTTATATTTTTTCATATTCAAGGTTTATAAACGTGGATGTTTTCTTAGTGTATAGATCTTAGAGCTCCATGGAGAATATGTTCTTGCTACTTTTTTAATGGTCAATACCGTGTTTTCGTAGTCGTGTTGTTCCTCGAAGTGCAGGTGCAAAGCCATCGCTATTGCTGCATTGACTTCTCCTGACAACTGATCATCAGTGCTTGTCTTGTCTTTTCCTGTAGCGTCTGTTTGCACTTTCCGTTTATGGAATTTACGTCCGATAAACATATAGAATATGAACAGCAGTGCCAAGGCACAAAATACGACTGACATGGCAACGATAACCATTCCGATACCACTTGGGTCGTGCTTTACAAATTTCTCTCCGGCAGATGCTCTGTGACTATGGTCGTTATCCGAACGAGGAGTTGATTTGTCGCTTGTAGCCCATTGATCGCTGTCAATCTCTTTACGGTAGTAAACCATATCGGCAGCTAAACCTGTGGGAATCTTAAGTTCATCGATCAAGGTTCTGCCATTGGCATCATACAAATAAACTGTCTCTCCCTCACTGAGTTTGAAGTTTAAGTGAAAAATACCTCGAGATGGTTTTGCGTCGGCAAAGAACACAATAAATCCGCGTGGTGGCATTAGGGTTTCCGGTGAATTGTTCGGGATCCAATATTTCTTGGGATCCTCTTTATCATTGGTTAAATAGCATCCCCCGATATTCACTTTATTGTAGGATGAGTTTACAATCTCCAACCATGGACTACGTTGTCCATACTCGTCCATGAAATTAGATTCGTTGTGGATCAGGATCTCATTAAATTTCAAATCCGAAGCCCCCTGAGCAAACAAGGCGTTTGAGGCGGCTACGAATAATAAAACAATGATCCCGGCAAATAAAGATTTGGATTTTCTTTGCATGATCTTGTTTTATAATGGGATATTGGAGTGCTTTTTAGGAGGCATCATGTCTTTCTTGGTTGCTAAAGACTGTAATGCACGAATAATCCGGAAACGCGTATTACGTGGTTCAATTACATCATCGATGTAGCCATATTGCGCCGCATTATACGGGTTTGCAAATTTGTCCTTGTATTCTGCCTCTGCTTCAGCGATGAATTTAGTACGTTCTGCAGGATCCTCAATTTCACGGATTTTTTTGCTTTGAAGTACTTCAATTGCACCTTTAGGTCCCATAACTGCGATTTCACCTGTTGGCCATGAGTAGTTCAAGTCACCGCGCAGGTGCTTGGAACTCATTACACAATAAGCACCACCATAAGATTTACGCAGGATGATGGTTACTTTAGGAACAGTAGCTTCACCGTAAGCAAATAACAATTTAGCTCCGTGTGTGATAATACCACCATATTCCTGTGCTGTACCAGGTAAAAATCCAGGAACATCCACTAATGTTACCAACGGAATGTTGAATGCGTCGCAGAAACGTACGAAACGGGCAGCTTTACGAGAAGCATTGATATCCAATACACCGGCCAGGTAGTTTGGCTGGTTAGCAACAATACCTACTGAAATACCATTGAAACGAGCGAAACCAACAACAA
The DNA here is from genome assembly GCF_059905295.1 of Mangrovibacterium sp. NCBI lineage: Bacteria > Pseudomonadati > Bacteroidota > Bacteroidia > Marinilabiliales > Prolixibacteraceae > Mangrovibacterium > Mangrovibacterium sp. The sequence goes on along the minus strand of NZ_JBZQJF010000024.1, from coordinate 13,734 downwards.
TGTTTTGTGCATAGTTCCGGTGTACTTCAAGAAACTCGCCGTAGTCAGTAATCGAGTGAATGACATCTTTTACGTCGTATGGTTTATTGGGATTGTCCGGAATTACTTCGTTCAAGGAATCCTCCAAACGATCGATTGGATCGTCGCAAGGGTAGATTGGAGCATCTTCCAGGTTGTTTTGTGGTAAGTAGCTCAACAGCTTGCGGAGTAGAGAGATACCTTCTTCTTCATCTTCTGCGATGAAGTGAGAAACACCTGATTTAGAACCGTGAACAGAAGCACCACCCAACTGAGCATCAGTTACAACCTCGCCGGTAACTGTTTTTACCACCTTAGGACCCGTGACAAACATGTAAGATTGGTCCTTGGTCATCATGATGAAGTCAGTCAGGGCAGGAGAGTACACAGCACCACCGGCGCAAGGTCCAAAGATTGCTGATATCTGAGGAACAACACCTGATGCCATGATATTGCGTTGGAAAATCTCAGTATAACCAGACAATGCTGTTACACCTTCCTGAATACGAGCACCACCGGAGTCGTTAATACCGATAACCGGAGCTCCCATTTTCAGGGCCATATCCATGATTTTACAAATCTTCGCAGCAAATGTTTCTGACAGTGATCCTCCGAAAACAGTGAAGTCTTGTGCAAAGATGTAGACTAAACGTCCATCAATTGTACCTTGTCCGGTAACAACACCATCACCCAAAAATTTGTTTTTTTCCATACCAAAGTTGGTACAGCGGTGTTTTACGAACATGTCAAACTCTTCGAAACTACCTTCATCCAAAAGCATTTCGATACGCTCACGAGCCGTGTATTTTCCTTTCTCGTGTTGTTTTTCTATTCTTTTTTCACCACCTCCAAGCTTCGCTTCAGCGCGAAGTTCGATGAGATGTTTGATTTTATCTTGATTGTTCATTGCTATTTCATTCAAAGATTGAGAAGTACAGAAATTATTCGCAGCAAAGTTCAGTTAATACACCTAAAGTAGATTTTGGGTGTAAGAAACCGATTTTCAATCCTTCTGCTCCTTTGCGGGATGTTTTGTCGATCAATCTAACACCGTTTGCTTCAACTTCAGTCAGTGCTTCGTCTACGCCATCAACGGCAAATGCAAGGTGATGAATACCTTGACCTTTCTTTTCGACGAATTTACCAATTGGGCCTTCCGGGTCAGTTGATTCCAACAATTCAATTTTAACTTCTCCTACTTTGAAGAAAGCTGTTTTTACCTTCTGATCAGCGACTTCTTCGACGTTATAGCATTTTAGACCTAATACTTTTTCGTAGTAAGGTATAGCTTCGTCTAAGCTTTCTACAGCGATTCCAATGTGTTCAATGTGAGATATTTTCATTTTAATGAGTAATTAATGTGAATATAATATGTGATATAAAAATCTAAATGTTTAGGTTAAAACAAAACATCCAAATATTCGAAAAAATAAGCTGAAAAAACTTATGTGGGTATGTTGTCATATCTACATAAGTTTGATGCTTTGTTTTATTAGTTAAAGGCAAGCACCATGAGAGTGCTTGCCTTTTATTTTAGTATTCTTTTTTTACAAAGTGGAAATGAGATCCGAACCGCTCAAACGCTGCCTGATCAAGAGACTCCCGATGGTTAGGGTGAGCAATTGAAATCAACATTTTTGCACGTTCTTGTAATGTTTTTCCATACAGGTTAACAGCACCAAATTCTGTTACAACCCAGTGCATATTTGAGCGTGTACTAACAACACCCGATCCTGGTAACAAAATTGGAGAAATTTTAGAAACTCCTTTTGCTGTTACAGAAGGAAGTGCGATGATTGGTTTACCACCTTTAGAATAGCCGGCACCGCGGATGAAGTCGATTTGACCACCAACACCTGAGTAGTGTTTTGTTCCGATAGAGTCAGCACAAACCTGTCCGGTTAAGTCGATTGCCAACGCCGAGTTAATTGCAGTCAATTTATCCAACTGGCGAATTACGCTTACGCTGTTTGTGTAACCTACATCCATCATGGCTACCCGTGGGTTGTCGTCGATGAAGTCGTAAAGATCTTTCGTACCCATCAGGAACGAAGCAACCATTTTACCTTTGTCCAGGTTTTTACGTTTACCGGTTACAACACCCTTTTCAACCAAAGGAAGAATACCATCGGCAAACATTTCAGTGTGTACTCCCAGGTCTTTGTGGTTACCCAATTGGGCTAAAACTGCGTTTGGAATACCGCCGATACCCATTTGCAAACAAGCACCATCTTCAACCAATTCAGCAACATTTTTACCAATTTGGATGTCTGTTTCCGAAAGTGGAGCCATACCGTGAGCATAAAGCTCGATATCGTCTTCAACGAAAATGTCGATATCGTCGATGTTGATCATGGCGTCACCAAATGCACGAGGAACGTTCGGGTTAACAGCTGCAATAACAACATCTGCAGTTTCGATAGCGGCTAAAGTCGCATCAACTGAGGTACCCAGTGAAACATAGCCATGCTTGTCGGGTACAGAACACATGATCATTGCTACGTTTACCTTGCAATAACCATCACGAATCAATTTTTGTGTTTCACTCAGGAATACAGGAACATAGTCGGCATAACCAGCTTGCGTTTGTTTACGCAAGTTAGCACCAACGAAGAATTGCTCTGATACGAAAATCCCTTCAAATTCAGGATTCGCATATTCCAGGTTCCCTTCAACATGGATGTGCTGAATTTTTACATCGTAAAGTTCTCCGTTCCGACCACGCTCAACCATGGGCTTAATAAGCGTATGTGGGGTAACTGCCACACTACTTAGATGAACACGATCTCCGGATTTTATAACTTTTACAGCCTCTTCGGGTGTAACGTATTTGATTTGTTTCATAATGAAGAAATAGTATAATTTGCTCTGTAATTTGTTTCGTAAAGATAAAAAAATCGATAGGCAGGCTTGGAGAAAACTCCTTATTTAAACCCGTTTTAATGAAAGGCCGTTAAATCTAAATTAAATGTTAAGAAATCCCTTGAAAAACCAATATTATAAAAAGACCCCTAACTCTTTAATTGATTTTTTTATGATTTTTAATCAAAATTCAACCTGCACTCGCCAATAAACTACGTGGAACTGCTTGTTGCTGTTTCCACTTTCCTGTAAATTAAATGGAAGGAATTTGCTAATCAAATCACATAAGCGGAAAACAATTTGATGTGCCTGATTTTCGGCTCATCCTCAATTTTAATTTAAAATTAGAGATTATGTTTGCAATGAAAGTTACCCCAAGGTTTGGTGAGATTGACGGGCTAGGACATGTGAATAATACGGTAATGCCAACCTGGTTTGAGCTGGCCAGAAATCCTCTTTTTAGCATATTTAACCCTGAACAAACGGTCAAAAACTGGAACCTGATTTTAGCTCGTTACGAAATCGATTTTATATCGCAAATGTATTACAATGGAGAGGTAGAAATCCGAACCTGGATCGAACGTATCGGAAATTCTTCATTTGAGATTGTTCAGGAAGCCTATCAAAAGGGGAAAGTTGGAGCGAGAGGGAAGACGGTTCTTATTCACTATGATTTCAAAGAACAAAAATCAACCAGAATTCCCGATGTAATCAGAAAACAACTTTATGAGCACCTTAAATTGACAGAACCTAAAGGTGTTGTTAATTATTAAGGAATGATTATGCTCCTGCCCGCAAAAGCAGGAGCATAATTACTTTTTCAGGACATTGAAAGTATTGTCTTAACGACATTTCTGGCACCAACCTCAATTTGGTCAATGGTGGCATCAAGCATGTAGCACGGTGTTGTAACAACCCTGTAATTTCGGTCGATCACAATTTCGCCATGCGTTGTTCTGATGTGTTTACCTCCCATTTTTTCAATAGCTTTCGCTGTGCCGGGATCATCACCTATGGTTACGTCAATATTGCCAAGAATGCGCGTGATAACAGCAGGAGCGATGCATAATGCACCGATTGGCTTTCCGGCTTTGGCTGTTGCTTTAACGGCATTCACCACGTCTTCTTTTACCGTACATTCGGGACCGTCGAAAGCAAGTGTGCTGAGGTTTTTGGCAGCTCCAAATCCACCCGGAAATACAATCGCATCAAAATCTGCCGGATTGTAATCCTTGAGGTCTGAAATTTGACCACGGGCTATTCGGGCCGATTCAACTAATACATTTCGGCTTTCGTCCATTTCTTCACCGGTAAGGTGATTGATAACATGATATTGTGTAATGTTAGGGGCGAATAGGGTATAACTGGCACCCTGTTTGGCAATAGCGAGCATGGTCAGTGTTGCCTCATGAATCTCTGAACCGTCGTACACTCCGCAACCGGACAATACAACTGCTATCTTTTTATTTGTCATTCTTGAAGTTTTAGTTTTTCTAAATTTAGCTAATTTTTGAAAGAACAAAAAAGCCTCCGGTAGTTTTGAAATACGGGAGGCTTTGATTGCTATGCAGTAATACTGATTTACTGAATTATTTTATCTGCTCTAAATCGTAAGGTGTTTCCTGGTAAACGTAGTAGTTCAACCAGTTGGTAAATAACAAATCGGCTGCCGATCGCCAGCGTAGGACTGGGGTTTGCCGGGGATCGTTGTCCGGATAATAATTTACCGGAATTTCGATGGGTAAATTTCTCTCGACATCTCTCTTGTATTCACTATCCAGGGTCATGCGCGAATATTCGGCATGGCCGGTGATGAATATTTGACGGCCATTTTTCGCCATAACCATATTTACCCCTGACTCTTCAGAACTTGAAATGATATCCAGTCCTTCAACCTTTAGAATATCCTCGGCGCGGACTTCTGTATGGCGAGAGTGGGGAACATAGTATTCATCATCAAACCCACGGAAGATCGGTATTTTACGATCTGAAATGCGGTGTTTGAACACGCCAAACATTTTATTCTCCAGCGGATGCTTCGGCACACCATAAAAATGAAACAAGGCAGCTTGCGATGCCCAGCAGATAAATAGTGTTGAAGTAACATTGGTAAGCGTCCAGTTCATAATTTCCTGAACTTCGTTCCAATAGGTCACCTCTTCGAAAGGAAGATGTTCAACCGGTGCTCCGGTGATAATCATACCATCAAATTTTCGCGCTTTAATTTCGTCGAAAGTCTTGTAGAACTGAGCCATGTGCTCGGCGGAAGTGTGCTTGTGTTCATGATCCTTAATTTTCAGGAACTCAATCTCAATCTGCAATGGCGAGTTAGACAACACACGAAGTAAATCGGTTTCCGTTGTAATTTTTAGCGGCATCAGGTTCAAAATCGCAATTCTCAACGGGCGAATATCTTGTTGAGACGCCCGCGTCTGATCAATTACGAAAATGTTTTCCTTCAACAGCATTTCAATTGCTGGTAACTTATCCGGAATATTTAATGGCATAACAAATTCCTTTTCTTAAATGGTGCCCGGAGCTTAGATCTCCGGGCTATCCTTATTTCAAATTAAATCTTATTCAAGGCCTGTTCGAAATCAGCGATAATATCGTCGATATGTTCGAGACCGACCGAAATGCGCAGTTGTGCCGGGTAAACTCCCGCTGCTAATTGTGCCTCGGCTGATAACTGCTGGTGCGTTGTTGCAGCCGGTTGAATAATCAGGGTCTTCGCATCTCCAACATTGGCCAGGTGGCTTACCAGTTCAAGGCTTTCCACAATTTTCTTGGCTTCTTCAACGCCGCCTTTTACAATTAACGAAAGCATGCTTCCTGCACCTTTGGTCAAATATTTCTGTGCCAGTTCGTACGATGGATTGCTTTTTAAACCCGGGTAGTTCACGCTTTCAACCTTCGGATGGTTTTCGAGCCATTCTGCCAGCTTCTGCGCATTTTCAACATGGCGTTCCATTCTTAACGACAAGGTTTCCAGTCCTTGCAACAACAAGAAGGAGTTGAATGGACTCGGAGCAGGTCCGAAATCACGTAAGCCTTCAACACGTGCTTTAATTATAAAAGCAATATTCCCAAACGGGCCGTCAAAGTTAAAAATATCCCAGAACTTTAAACCATGATAACCCTCAGACGGCTCTGTGAAACTTGGGAATTTCCCATTTCCCCAGTTGTAGTTTCCGGCATCAACAATAACGCCGCCCAAACTGGTTCCGTGACCGCCAATCCATTTAGTGGCCGATTCAACAACAATATTTGCTCCGTGCTCGATTGGTCTGAACAGGTAACCACCACCAGCAAAGGTATTATCGACAACCAGTGGAATGTCGTATTTCTTTGCCACCGCAGCAATCGCGTCAAAGTCTGGAATTACAAAACCAGGGTTACCAATGGTTTCCAGGTAAATGATTTTGGTTTTTTCATCAATCAGGGCTTCAAAAGACTCGGCTTTCAGGTCTTTGGTAAAGCGTGTATCCCAGCCAAAATTTTTAAAGGTCACTGCGAATTGATTGTAAGTCCCGCCATACAAATACGGGGAGCTGACAATATTATCGCCTTGCGTCATCAAGGTACTGCAAACCAGAAATTGTGCAGCGTGGCCCGAAGCAACCGACAATGCAGCTACACCACCTTCAAGAGCAGCAATTCGTTTTTCAAACACATCTGATGTCGGATTCATCAGTCTGGTGTAAATGTTTCCGAATTCACTTAGCGCAAAGCGATTGGCTGCTTGCTCTGAATTTTCGAATACATAAGATGTTGTTTGGTAGATCGGCACAGCCCGGGATCCGGTTGTCGGATCAACTTCTTGACCTGCATGTAGCTGCAGCGTCTCGAATTTCAAATTTTTACTTGTCATTGTTTTTGTTTTTAGGTATTTGAAATATTGTATCGTCTTTTTAATTGAAGAAGGTCTTGTGGATCTCCTTGATGGCCTTCGGTTTATCGTTCTCGTCAATCACCAGGTAACTAACCAGGTCCGATGCTCCCGAACCACTTAGTAATACATTGATTTTATTATTCGATACGGCCGAAAACAGCAAGGAAGAAATTCCATGGTGGGCCTGCATGCCGTGGCCAACGATGGCGATCAAAGAAACCTGATCGGTAATTTCGATCTGGCTGACTGAGGGTAACTTCAGATCTTCCGTAATTTGTTTTACACGTTTCACAGCTGCTTTGTCAATTAGAATATTAATGCTGGTTTGTGCAGTAATAACAGATCGGATGTTGATCTGGTTTTTACTAAATGCGCTGGTTATTTTCGCTAAAATTCCCGGCTTGAAACCAACCCCCGGGCCATTCAGCTTCAGGATGGCAATATCGTCGGTATGAGCGACACTCTTAACAACATGGGGCGAAACAATGCTTTTTGAGTTAATGCGTGTGCGAAGAATCTTTTGACCATCCTGCAGATCGTACACTAAAATCGGAATATGTTTGTCTGCCAGGGGCTCAACAATACGCGGGTGAATACTCGAGTAGTTAAAATAGGATAGTTCTGATGCTTCGGCATAAGTCAGACTTTCAATATAATCCGCTTGCTCAACAAAGTTTTCATCGGCTGTTTTGAATGGAGTACGTATTTGCCATAGTTCCAACCGGTCGGTATTGAATATGGAGGCTAAAGCGGCAGCCGTATAATCGGCAGCACGGTCTCCGATTCGTGCAATCTTCCCATGCTTTGTTTTACCAACCGAACCCGGGATGAGTGTAATCGAACCAAAATCATGTGCTTTAATTGCCGAGCTTGATTGATCGATGTAAATACTGGCATTTCCATACTCATCACTGACTAAAAGCCCCAGTTCTTCAGGAAAAATGATTTGAGAATTGAGTTTATTTTGCTTGAGGATGGCTGCTAAAAGTAGTGTTGCAATTTTTTCAGCAAAGGAAATCACCTGATCTTGCAAAGCGGGAGAGAAGTCACCTGTAAAATGGATTCCTTGCAACAGGATATCCAGCTTACGAAGTGTTTCCTCCAAATTCGGACAAATATCCAGTCCGTACGTTTGTATGATTTTGTCAGTTTCTGCCTTTATCCGGGAAATCAGACTTTTCGGATTTCCTGATGATGCCAGCAGTGGCACCAGCCCCTGTGTCAACAGGTTCTGGATTTCACCAGGAGCAGATATGACTAAAAGATGTTTCTCGTTCGCTTTGGTAAGCAGATTTACCAAACTATTGATAATATGCGGTTTCTTCAAATTGTTACCGCTAAACCGGACAATACATTCGGGCATAGCCTTCTATTTTTTGAAAATAAAACGATTGAAATTTTTTGTGGAGAAATCTTGAACGCCTTCAATCCGTACTCAGGTGAATACCGAATGAAGGCTATCGCATGCACATAGACATGGATGGCATGAAAACAGCAGTAAACATCATGGTGCTGATGTTTGCAGTAGGTAGATATGTATAGCTGTTACTCATCCTTTTTGTGATATTACACGACAAACCTAGAAAATAGTTTTAAGAATACCAACGTCTTATTTAGAAAAAATAAAAATAGCTAAGTCGTTTTTTGAATATCGGGGAGCGATTAATCCGCTATTCCTAATTCGCCGGAACCTGAACTTGTTTAAAATCAAACTCCAGCGTTTGATCGTCAACCGGAATGAAAATCTTTAGATAACTGGCATTGGGCGTTGCCGGGAAAAACACTTTGCCGTGCATGGTATAGTTCGTTTCAAGCGTTGTTTTTCGAATCGTATTGTTCTCCCAGGCTTGCTTGAGTTCATTTAAATTCTTTGCTTCAAACCTGGCGCGGTCGCTTGCTGTGACTGCTGTTGCCATAATGCCTTCGGTCACCGCATAGCGAAGTCCTTCAGTGTCACGGTGATAATCATTACCAATTATGGCATCCGCTGCGACTGCGGCACCAATGCCAAGGAGTACATTCCCGATATGGTTTTTAGCCACAGCTTCCTTGCGAGCGATGCTCATATTGTATTGTGCTATTTTTTGTTCCGGATCGATGGCTGCAACCGGTTCTGCTGTTTGGGGATTCATCAAAGCATCATAAGCCTGGCATTTGAATTGCTGAGGGTCAATCACCAAAGGCATATTTGATCGGTTGGTAATGTGAAAGTCGAAAAAGTAATTCCCGTCCTGTATCCGGTCGAAGCCCACTTCATAAGAAACTCCGAAGATAGAATCACACAGAATTGCTTGTCCGTAAAGCCATTTGCCAGGCTCTTGATCGGGTAGTACCTGGGTAATACTCCGGGTGCCGGCACAAGAAGACAGGATTACGGTTGCTGCAGCAATTAAGAAAAACAGGGTGACCACTTTTTTCATGGCTTTCGTTTTTAAGCGTTTACTCAACTATTGTGCCAGTTAACTCTTTTCTCCCAGTAAATTTCGGATAACAACCGAGGCAATGTGACAACCAAACAGCGGGGGCATGTAGGAGATTGTACCAACGGCTGATTTCTTGTTTCTGCCTTCCTCAATCCGAACACGATCCTTATCCACATCTTCAGGTGAAAAAACAACCTGAACTCCCTTGCGAATACCCAGCTTATACAGGCGTTTTCGCAACATGCGGGCTAACTTACAGTTGTACGATTTCGAGATGTCGGAGTTTTGAATCTGTGAGGGATCGAACTTACCCCCTGCACCCATGGAACTGACAATGGGAATATTCCGTTGTACACTGTGGTAAATCAGGAATACTTTCGGCGACAACGTATCGATGGCATCCACGACATAGTCGTACTGATCGGCTTCCAGAATCTCGATCATCCGATCATCTTTCAGGTACTCGTTGATCACCTTAAGCTCAATAGTGGGGTTAATGTCGCGAAAACGTTCGCCCATAATTTCGGCTTTCGGCTTTCCATCGTTGCTGATGAGTGCCGGGAGCTGCCGGTTGCGGTTGGTCGCTTCCACCACATCGCCATCAACGATCGTCATTTTACCTACGCCGGCCCTACAAATCTGCTCAGCCGCATAAGCACCTACACCTCCCAAACCAACCACTAAAACATGTGCATTGGTTAATTTTGCCAATCCTTCTTCACCCAACATCAGTAGGGTACGTTCCTGCCAGTTCTTCATTGTCTAAATAATCGTTGAAAATTGTCAAATACTTGTTGCTGCAGCTTTTGCAGCGGGATGTTCAACTGTTTGGCGGCAAAAATATAAATACTTTCAATATTTACCGTACTCTCGTCGGTTTCGAAAAATAGCTGATCAGCCGGAATGGCTGCTAAACTTTGATTGAGTTTATCCCGATCGTTCAGCAGGGCTGTGCCAATTGAAAAGCAAAATCCCAGACGGGACAACTGTTTGGTTGTTTCGGCATTTCCCTGGTAGCCATGCAAAATCCATGGAGTGGAAGTGGGGCGTTGTTTTTTTAGTTGAAGAAGGTCCGAATAGCTGCGAACGGCGTGCAAAATCAGCGGTTTGGCGTATTTGTCAGCCAATTCAACCTGTGATAGAAAATAGTCCAGCTGCCGGTCTATTGGCGTTTCCAGGCTACGATCCAACCCACATTCGCCCACAGCCAGTACTTGGGGATGGTTTACTTGCGACTCCAGTTTTTCCAGCCATCGGCGACCTGTGGCCTGATCCAAATCCCAGGGATGTAAGCCAACCGAATAAGATTGATCGGCCTTAGGTTCGAACGGAAGCAGCACGGAATGATTCACCAACCCAAGCTGTTCGCCCGGTAACTCAAAATGACTATGGAGATTGATGAGTTTCAAGTTCGAAGTTCTAATGTTCAAATTCCAACAACTAGTAACCAGTAACCAGTAACCAGCTTTACAAGTCGGCCCAGATGCGGGCTAAAGAAAAGCCGGGAGCATCGATCTGCAGGTCGAGGAAATAGCCAAATGGTGTTTGGGCTGTTTCGTAACCGGCATTTTGAAGCCGCTTTTCAGCTAAGTTAAACAACTCGTGGGTAAACGGAACCGACGCTTTCGACTCCGACAAGTGGGCAAATGAATGCAGGATAATCCGGTTGGCCTGATTTTTTCGGGCTGTCCATTTCAGATGGTTGACCAATTTCTTTTCGCGACTGCCAACATCTTTGGCTTCATCTTTTTCTTCAACCTGGATAAAAGCCAGGATGGCATCGGTGTATTCCTTCGATTCCTCCAAATCCTGCATGCTTTCCAGGTTCTTTTCCGCTGTTTTGTACCCAAAGCGGTTTACATACATGACAAGTACTTTCATATCTCTCAAAAATAAGGAAAGATCAGCTTTACAGGTTAAATTCGTCTGAAGTATTTGTGATATCGGTTGGTTATAAGCTCATTTTTTTCATTCCAAAAGCATGGATTAATGCCATTCGCTATTTTGTTTCAACAAAAAACAGCTAATCCAACCGAATTTTTTATTTTTGGTTAAACCCTCGTTAAAACTATGCAGATTAAATACATCCCCTTGCTTTTTTTCTTACTCGCCTGTTTTCCGGCGAAAGCGCAGTTGTCGCATGGTGGAAAACCCATAGCACTGCAAATCGTCAAATCTGCCCGTTCCGATGCTTTTCAGGAGCTGACGATCCCTTCCGAAGAGATTAAGCTGGTTGAACAACTTCAAAAAGAGCCCAACACCTTAAAAGCTTTTCGCTTTGCTTATGCAATTCCGGTTGATTTCAATTTGGAAAATTCGGGGCAATGGTTCGAAGCAGGTGATTACCGGATTTGGCAATTGCGCTTGACATCGCCCGGGGCTTTGTCGTTGAACGTGGTTTTTGACCGGTATCGGTTGCCCGAGGGGGCCCGCTTGTTTCTTTTTTCGGAAGATCAGAGCGATTTAATCGGTGCTTTTACAGCCGATAATAACAAAGCCGACCTGAAACTGGCAACGATGCCCGTGGCGGGCGATCGTTTGGTTTTGCAGTACGAAGAGCCTGTCGATGCAGAGTTTTCGGGGGAGCTGCAGCTGAAATCGGTGAACCACGATTTTGTGGGCTTGAAAGCTGCCAATGGCGGACGGCGACCGTTGGGAGAGTCGGGAGCCTGCAATGCAAATGTCAATTGCGATTACCTGAACCAATACAGGGAGGCTGCCAATGCAGTGTGCCGAATTTTGATTAACGGAACAGAACTTTGCACCGGAAGTTTACTGAATAATACCAATCGCGACGGAACGCCCTACCTGTATACGGCTCACCACTGTATTACAGATGCCAGCGATGCGGCAGTGAGCGTTTTCCTGTTTAATTATGAATCGCCCTATTGCGGCAACATTGATGGAGAAGTGCAAAATTCACTAAGTGGCAGTAGTTTGAAAGCCACCTCGCAAGACCTGGACTTTTCGCTCGTTGAGTTGAGCGTTGCACCGCCTAAAAGCTTTCAGCCTTACTATTTGGGATGGGATCATTCGGCAACAATACCGGATTCTACGGCTGCTATTCATCATCCGTTGGGTGACATTAAGAAGGTAGCCATTGATCGGGACTCGCCAAGCCGCGCCTCGTACACCAGCGATTATGTGGCTGGTGCTTTTTGGAAAATCGGTGATTGGGAAGAAGGAACTACGGAAGCCGGTTCGTCGGGGGCCAGCCTCCTGGACTCCCACATGCGGGTTCGTGGGTCGCTGACTGGTGGTGATGCAACCTGCGCCGATCCTGTAGATGACTATTTTGCGCAATTTCGGTATGCCTGGGATCACTATTCCGAGACTGATCAGCAGTTGAAAATCTGGCTGGACCCTGCTGATGGCGGGGCAAACGCACTATCGGGCTATAATCCGTATGCAGCTACTGAACAGTGTACGATGACAACCAATTTGATCGATGACGACGACTATACCGACGGATTAATTAACAGCGCCAATGAAGCTGATGGTTATTACGGCGGAACGAATGCGTATGGATTCACGGAGTTTGCAGAGGCTTTTCAGTTTAACGATACCTGTAAAATTCAAGGGTTGAATTTAGGAGTGGCTCGGGCCAATATCGTCTCAAACAGTGCGCTGTTAACGGTATCGGTTTACGAAGGAGGAACGCTGCCCGGCAATTTGTTGTACAGTCAGGATTTTGACCTGAGCGGAGTAGAAGAGGGGGTGATGAATTATTTCGCCTTCGACCGCGAAGTGACCACCACCGGGGCTTTCTACCTGGCCTGGTCGATTGAAAGCTTAGGGGCTAACGATGAATTTGCCGTTTACCTGGCCGACCGGACAAGTAGCACCAATTCGTTTTTTATTCGCGATGGCGGGGATTGGTATAGTTACCTTGATAAGGCTAATTCGGTTACGGGATCGGCCGCCGTTATGGAGGCTTTGGTTTGCTATCACGACGATTCGGAAGAGTATAATCCCTTTAACAACGAAGATGTAAACTGGGTTGCTTACCCCAATCCCTTGGCTTACGGGCAGGAGCTAACCATTCGTTTCGAGCAGGATGGCCAGTATGAAAACCCGCAGTTGTTTGATTTATTGGGCAATGCTTACCCGGTAAATTACAGCATTGAAGGAACCGACCGGATCATATTAAACCTAGACGGTTTCCATCCCGGGATTTATATTGTCCGCTTAACTGATGCTTCAACCGGCAAGCAATACAAGGCTAAAGTGCTTTATTTGGCCAATTAGTAATCCCGAGCATCTGGTTGTCATCGTTATCCGAAGTTGTCGGGTTGTCTTGGAACCTGAAAGTCCGTTGGACTTGGGTAGCCCTTTCTATTCAGGCGCACCGGGAATGTTGTTTATTGTGGTTCGTTTGCATGCGCCACATGGTTTGAATGATCTTTTCTTTTTCTATTCTTCTTTTGTTCTTAAGCCGCACGGGCTATTCTTTTTTCCCTGCAGCTGGAAAAAGGATTCAAAAAGAGCCGCCGCTGAATGAAAAAAAGCTAAAACCGGTTTCCGCGTGCTAAAATTGTT
>NZ_JBZQJF010000023.1:0-15143 GCF_059905295.1 Mangrovibacterium sp. | reverse complement strand
GAAACGATCACTTTCTCCAGTCGGTCGTCTTTAATCACTTTGCGTTCGGAGTGTTCGCACAAAATAGGGGTGATCTCATCAATCCCAATTTCGGTTGCTTTTTCGAGGAACCATTCCAGACGATCGATGTTTTTTGTTGGCGCCACCGCTATATGCAACCGGCTTTTGCGCTTACCGTATCCGCTTTGGGTATCCACAATCTCCACGGAGCATCGCTTGGGGTGAGCCTCGGTTATGCGGGCGTTGGAGAAATTACCTTTCCCGTCGATCAACTGGATAACATCGCCCTCTTGAAGACGAAGTACGCGAACGGCATGTTTCGATTCTTCTTCGGTTAAAGTATAGCTTGTCCCGTTGAGGTCGGGGGTATAGAATAAATGCATGAATGTCTTTTTTAACGGTAATTGCGGGGTTTCAGGTGCATCACCAGCTTTCCTTCTCGCGACGAAACTTCTTTCCACCGATCAACTTCAAACTCAATAACGGCTGTTGAGCAGGTAGGGGTGTCGCTGTTGAAAAACCGAACCAGGTTATTCACCAGGTAATGAACGGTTGGGTTGTGGCCAAATACAAAAACAGTTTCCGTTTCGGCGGGCAGGGTATGCAGCATATCAATGAAATCCATGGTCGTCAAACCATCGTACAGGTCTTCATCTTTCTGAATATCGCCTTTGGCATACCCATAGGTTTCGGCATAAATTTTCGCCGTTTTGTAGGCCCGCTTAGCCGGACTGGCAATAATCAGATCCGGAGACACATTCAGCTCTTTCAGCTCATTGCTTAGGTGGGCAGCGTCTTCTTTTCCGCTGTCTCTTAGTTTCCGGTTAAAATCATCGTCGTACCCGTAAGGGACGGCTTTGGCATGCCTGACAATTACAACACGTTTCATTTGTTCTGATTTTTGATACTAAATAAACTATTTTTAGGCGTTCAAACCAAGGAAAAGATAAATAATGAAGAAGATTGGATTGATATCCGATACACATGGTATGATTAGCGATAAAACGCTGAATTTTCTGAAAGATGTGGATGAAGTCTGGCATGCCGGGGATATCGGTACTGAAGAGCTCGCTGATCAGCTGGCGGCCTTTAAGCCTTTGAAAGCGGTTTACGGGAATATAGACGGGCACATTTTGCGCCGCATGTTCCCCGAAACACTTCGCTTTTTTGCCGAAGAGGTAGATGTGCTGATGACCCATATTGGTGGTTATCCCGGACGATACGAAGCCCGCATACGACGAGAGATGCAGCAAAAAGCGCCGCAACTTTTTATTGCCGGGCATTCGCATATTCTGAAGGTGATTTACGATAAGAAATTCAATTGCCTGCACATTAATCCCGGTGCGGCGGGCAACAAGGGATTTCATAAAAGCTGTACTGCAGTGCGCTTTGTGATCGACGGCCGCGAGATCCGTGATCTGGAAGTCCACGAGTTCGAACGAACCAGGTTTTGAAGCATACCTGAAAGTGCTTGGTATCGAATGCTTCGTGCCTTTAAACGAGCGGGTTCAGGCTTGTGTTGATAACAGGTGCCTGTACCAAAATTGAACCGGTTGGGGGACGATCAAAACAGGTAGAAGCTTTATTGCCAAAGGCGGAAGCTTGTTCAGCGTAAAGGGAAGGTCATTCAGAACAGGCGGAAGCAAACCCGAAAAGCGAAAAAGGAAGAGCAGTTGTTTCGCTCTTCCTTTTTTGATATTCTGAAATGGCTTGTCCGGCTTACTTTTCAAATGCACAGGCAATCCAGTTGTTCTTTTCTTTAATTTCGAGTTTGCGCAGGAACAACTCCGAGGCTTTGGCCACAATATCTTCCAAATCATCCTTGTAGAAGCCGCTTACAATCAGTATTCCGCCTTCCTTCAGTACACTGTTGTATTTCTCAAGGTCTTGCATGATGATGTTTTTCTGAATGTTGGCCAAAATCACATCGTATTGTTTGTTGCCCAACAGCGATGCATCGCCGATAAAGGCTTCCATATTGTTGATGTTGTTGAGGCGGCAGTTTTCAACTACGCTCTCGAATGCCCAGCTGTCTATGTCGATGGCCGTAACTGTTTCGCAGCCCCGCATTGATGCGAATATTCCGAGAATACCGGTTCCGCATCCCATGTCGAGCACGGTTTCGCCTTCCATATTCAGCTCGCGGATGTGCTCCACCATCAGCGAAGTCGTTTCGTGGTTGCCGGTACCGAAAGCCATGTTTGGCTCAATCACGATTTCGTATTTCACCTTCGGGTATTCGGTATGAAAAGGAGCACGAATCAGGCAGTCGTCACCAATCAACAAGGGTTGAAAGTAGTTTTTCTCCCACTCTTCGTTCCAGTTAATATCGGGCATCTCTTCTTCGGTGAATGAAACCGGAAAAGGCACTTCTTCCAATAAAGACTGAATTGTTTCGGCAGTAACTTTGCCGGCAGGGTAGAAGGCATTCAGGTGCTCGTCGGTCTCGTCGAAACTTTCAAACTCCAGTGCTGACAGGAAAGCTGTCAGAATTTCCCGGTTTACTTCGTTGTCGGGCTCCAGCGTAAAAGTTGTTTTAATGTATTGCATGCTTTGTTTGCGAATATTTTAAGCGAAGCTACGCTCTTTTTTGAGTTGTTCGTAAGCTTCGTTTACTTTCTGAAATTTTTCTTTGGCAGCATTTTGGAAATCTTCGCCCAGGTAACTCACCTTGTCAGGGTGGTATTTCATTGCCATTTTGCGGTAGGCTTTTTTGATTTCCTCGTTGGTTGCTGTTGACTCAATCTCCAGAATTTTGTAGGCAGCATCGGTATTCGCCACAAACATCGATTTAATCGACTCAAAATCCTTGTCAGTGATGCCCATTTGATGAGCGATCTGTGTGATTAAGTTGGTTTCGGTTACATCAACCTGACCATCAGCCTGGGCAATGCCAAACAAGAAATGCAGCAGCTGCAGACGCGACGAATAGTCCATGTTCTGCTGAATCTGACCGCATACTTCATTCACAGGAATGTTTTGGTTTAGCAGGTTACGCAGCATTTGTATAGCTTCCTGTGCCGAACTGGTACCAAAGGAACGTACAAAGAAGTCCTTTACGTAGTTTAACTCTGATTTCAGTACTTTACCGTCGGCTTTCATAACGGCTGCAACAAGCACTAATAAGCTCATGACATAGCCCCCGGTTGTGGTTTGTGTGGCGTGACCGTTTCCGGCGCCATACGATTGATATCTGTTTCCGTTTTGTGGTTGATTTTCGTTATCAAGCATCGAGCCGACGACAAATCCGATAATCCCTCCGATAGGGCCCAGAAAAGCCCAGCCTAGTCCGCCGGCGATCCATTTTGCAAATTTACCCATGTGTTCTAAAATGTTTATCCAGTTTTACTAATTGCGGAACTACCAATTCTGTGCCATCATTTTGAATGACAAAATTGGCAAGCTTCGCTTTTTGTTCATCTTTCCATTGCTTTTCCATGCGGGCGATAACACTTTCAGCATCGGTGTTTTCCCTCGCCATCACCCGTTTTATGCGGGTTTCTTCCGGTGCTGTAACCAAAATCGTAAAGTCCATCATTTCGTAGAAGCCACTTTCGAACAGGATGGCTGCCTCGTGAATAATATAAGGCGTTTGCTGCTTTTCGCACCACTTAAAGAAGTAATTGCGCACTTCGGGATGAACAATGTTGTTTACTTTTTGCAGTAAAGGTGGCGAATTAAAGATCAATGAGGCTAGCTTTTTTCGGTCAATGGTCTGGTTGGGCAGGTAAATGTCGCTGCCAAACAAAGCTTTGAGCTGGTATCTGATAGCTTCGGAGTTGTTGATTAATTTTTTTGCCTCTGTGTCAGCTTCAAAAACAGGAATGCCAATTGTCCTGAAAAATTGGCAGATGGTAGATTTTCCGCTACCGATCCCTCCGGTAATTCCAACCTTAATCATGCTTACTTCATTTCAATTAGGTACTCAACATCCTCCGGGTTTACTGTTACCGACAGGATGTTGGGTGGTTCGGTGTTTAATTTGACTTTTAAGATTTCTTTCTTGTTCGCAATATCCGCATACGGAACGGACAGGTTGAAATCATTAGCTGTAATATCTGAGAAGTGGCTTAACCCCACCAAAAAACTCACTTTGGCTTTGTCGGGGAAAAGCTTCACATTGACATTTTCCGGTACATCGGTTACCAATATTGGCACAACAACTTGCTTTTCAGTGAATTCTTCCAACGGAATTTTTAAGATGACCCGAGATGGGCTTACCGAATAGTTTTTAGAGCTTTCGAGCTGTACATTGCGTTGAATATCTTTGTCCAAATCCTTGTAATGTTGAGCCTTGGTGGCAACAAACTGAATGGTGTCCAAAATGGACTCAGCACCCGAAATTTCAACTGAATCCGGTTCTGTGGTAATTTCACTGCTGATGTAGTATTGCTTTTTCAGCTCGTAGGTAATATTGGGTTTTACTTTTACTTTTTTGTGTATAAGGCGGTCAAACTTGAAATACAATGAATCGGGCTGGATTTCGGTAATTTTAAGTTCATTGCTTACCTGGCTGGAAAGGCGGTTGATAAATTGCCGTGTGCCGATCCGAAAACTCGAATTGGGAGAGTTTTCCATTTGCCCGGAGGTAAATTCATTCACATTGAATACGAGTGGCGAAAAAGCCATACTCAGTTTATGTCGAAGAATGGTGAAGCCCCACGAATTTACTTTCAGAGTAAAGTGGTCGGGTGGTGAATTGGCTAAGATCTTATTCTTTGGCAGATTGGTGTACTTCACAGGGAAGGTCAGGTCGACTGTATATTGTTTATTCAGTGCATTTAAAAACCAGAATACGGTTGCAATTACCAGGCAGACCAAAAAGACTTCCAGCCTATGCTTATCCTTGTCCAGCAACTTCCGGTAAAGCTCGTGTATTTTATATAACCAATTTTTTCCCACGATTTCAAAGATAAAAAAAAGGGCAGACTAAAACGTCGGCCCTTTCGTATTTCTGATAATGTCAATTTATTTCTGCTGTGGAACATCAGACATGTCTTTTACAACAGCTGATTTGTCAACGCGTAACTTAACATTGTCATCAACTTGAAGTAACACGTAGCTGTCTTTAATTTCGGCTACTTTACCGTAGATACCACCAGTTGTAACAACTTTATCGCCTTTAGCCAGACTTTCACGGAATTTTCTCAATTCCTTTTGTTTTTTCATTTGTGGTCTGATCATGAAAAAGTAGAATACCGCAATTACCAAAATCATTGGTAAGAAAGTCATCAGTGGATTCTGGTCAGCTCCTTGTTGTGGAGTCATCAATAAGTAATTCATTGTGTCTTTTATTTAGTTATAAATGTCTATCAAGTCGTTTTCGACCTTAGCCGTTATTATCAATTCTTGTGCCTTTTTGCTTCCATTGGAGTATACACGGATTTGTTTCATCACATTTCCGACTTCTCCCGCCGAGTTAAACAACACCTCAATATAGTTGTCTTCTCCTGCTTTTACAGCTTCAGGCGGAAAGCTAACTTCCAAACAACCACAATCGGTCTGCACGCTGTCAATTTTTAAGTTGCCACTGCCTGTATTGATGAACTTAAAACTGTATGACAGAAGCTCTCCGGCATGGACGGCTCCAAAATTATGGATTTCTTTCTGAATGCCAAATTTTGGTTCACCTTTCAACTCGTTTTCTGTTTCAGTTTGTTTCGCTGAATGTTGACATGCTGCCATTGTAAATACAAATAAAAGCAGTAGGAAAACTCTCATGGCTTTAATCCATTTCTCCAATCAATCCGCGGCCGGCTTTCTTAATGCGTTCTTCTTGTTTCAAGCCTTTTAGTGCTTTATCCAGAATACCATTGATGAAGTTGCGGCTCTTTTGGGTGCTGTAATATTTCGATAGTTCGATGTATTCGTTCAAACTAACTTTAGTCGGGATGGAAGGGAAGTACAGGAACTCGGCAATGGCCATTTCCATGATCATGTTATCAAGGGATGCAATGCGTTCAACGTCCCAGTTTTCGGTATATTGTTCCACTACCTTTTTCAATTCATCGTGGTTAACCACGCTTTTGCGGAAAAGGTTTTTGGTGAATTCTTCGTCTTCCTCGTCTTTAAACAGGGGCATCAAAGAAGAGTTTTCGTTCGAAATTTCTTTGAGCTTTTTAATCGTTTTAATGATCATGCTGATTACAAAATCAACATCGTCGTTCCAGTAAATGCTTTCTTCTTCCAAAATCGAGAATAGCTCGTCGGATTGCAGAATAATTTCAGCAAAAAGCAGTTCGATAACCTTCTTGTCGTCGGCATAGCTTCGTTCGGGCTTTTTCATGTATTCGCCGTAAAACTCCGATTCAATCAGCGAGGTATACAGCCTTTTTATCAACTCCGGCTCGTTTGACCAGTTTAGTTTCGACTGATCCAGGTTTTTCAACAATGCTTTGTTGTTTCTCACCTGATCAATCAGATGGTTGCTGATAAAACGGGTGTTTGGATTTAAATCTTCTTCTGTTGGAAAGTGTTTCTTTTTGCGAAGCTCGATAATCGAGTTAGCGTGATCCGCAATTTCTACAACGAGTTGAAATAAATGATGATAAAGGTCGTAAGTTTTCTGGATGCTGAAAAAGAGCTCTTTCTCGGATTGGTTAATCGATCTCTCCGGAGACGTATAGAAGGCGTATAGAACCTGTAATACTTTGGTGCGGATAATTCTTCTGCTAATCATTTTGTATAGAACTAATATCTTTTTTAAGAAGGGGCAAAGTTATAAAATTTCCTGAGTGACAATGATCCATCAATCAGCTTTTTTAAAATTCTTCATTTTTGTTTGTATCGTTCGGATAATGAGTTGGTTGTTCTTCTGTTATTTCAGGTACATCTATTTCGTCGTCGTCGGTTTCATCTTCCCACTCGTAACGGGTTCGCTGGGGGCCCTGTTTGCGGTAAAAGATGCTTAGCACCAAACCACTGGCACCTCCCCAAAGGTGACTTTCCCATGATACACCCGGTTCCATGGGGAAGATTCCCCAGAACATACCGCCGTAGAGAAAAACAACGACAATAGATATCGTTAGCAGTTTAACATCGGAGCGGAGAATGCCGCTGAAAAAAAGGAATGATCCAAGGCCATAAATCAGTCCGCTGGCTCCAATGTGCCAGGCTTCGCGGGCACCAACCCAAACGCACAGCCCTGAGAGCAGGTAAATAAGTATGAAAATGCGCCAAGCCAGGCTGCGGTAAAAATAGAAGAGTGCAACAGCCAGGATAAAGAAGGGGACCGAGTTGGCTACAATATGCTCTAAACTTCCGTGCAGGAAGGGCGAAAAGATAATTCCACGAAGGCCTTTAAGGGTTCGCGGGAAAATTCCGAGTCGGGCGAAATCGCTCCCTAAAATATTTTCGATCAGGAAAACTAACCAAAACCCCAGCAAAAACAGGGCAGGGAAGACCATGCTGTAACGGAAAATTTTTTTCTCCAGATCACGATCCAGCCTGTTTTTGTTGGGGTAATAGTTAAAGAGTGGCATCTATAATAAGGTTTTTAATGCGTTTGCAAATCCGTAAATGTCTTCTTCAGTTGTGTCGAACGAAGTCATCCAGCGCACTTCGGAGCGTGATTCATCCCAGGTGTAAAAGAAATATTGATCCTGTAACTTGGTAATAATTTCGGCCGGGATGATTGCGAAGACGCCGTTAGCCTCTGTTTTTTGAGTGAGGGTTACCCCATCAATTTTAGCAACCTCCTGTTCGAGCAGCAATGCCATTTTGTTCGCATGTTCGGCATTTTGTTTCCACAGGTCGTTCTCGAAATAGGCCAGGAACTGTGCACTGACAAAACGCATTTTCGAAAAAAGCTGCATACTTTGTTTGCGAATGTATTTGGTCATGCGGGCTTGTTCCGGCTTGAAGAAGATAACTGCTTCGCCCATCATCATCCCGTTTTTGGTTCCGCCAAACGAAAGAACATCGATTCCGGCATCGCGGGTAAAGCTGCGGAAGGGTAATTTAAGAGCAGCTGCTGCATTGGCAATACGGGCGCCATCCATGTGCACAAACAGGCCATTTTGGTGAGCCAGATCGGTAATCGCTTTGATCTCCTCGACTGAATAGAGCGTTCCCAGCTCGGTAACCTGCGAAATGGAGATTACTCCGGGCTGTGCATGGTGTTCAAAACCAAAGCTGTGTAAGTGGGCCTTAATATCTTCGGGGTGAAGCTTCCCTTGGCGGTTCGGTACCGGAATAAGCTTGCAGCCGGTCAGTTTCTCAGGAGCACCGCACTCATCAACTTGTATGTGCGCCGTATCGGCACAGATAATTGAGTTGAAGCTTTGTGTCAGGCTTGAGAGCGAAAGTACATTGGCTCCGGTTCCGTTAAAAGCGAAGAATACTTCAATGTCGTCGCCAAACTCCTGTTTGAAGCGCTCGACTGCTTTTTGGGTCACCGGGTCACCGCCATAGCCAACCATGTGGCCGTCGTTCACTTTTGCAATAGCTTCTAAGATGGCCGGGTGTACACCGGCATTATTATCACTTGCAAATCCTCTTTTTGTCATTTCGGGATGTATTTTCAGGTTAAACAGTAATCAATTTGAAACATCAAACTTATAAAAATGGATGCAAAATTGATACAAATTGAGTAGGGGTTCGCTCAGATTGTTGAATGACTTGAATACGCGATGCGAGGAAAGAGGAGGCAGAATGAACAAATGGAAATTGGCTTTCATTCTTGAGAAGGCATTTTCATGTGAGTTTTCCTTCACCGACGTTTCGGGAAGCCATTTTCATGTGTGTTTGACTCTACCGACTGTTTGGATAATAATTTTCGTGCGTATTTGACTTGACAGGTGTTCTTTGATTAATGAAACAGTGGCGATACTATCAGTTCTTTGGTTATCTTTAAATTCGTTCATTAATCAATCAAACTTAACAGGATGGATAAACAAGAAATTGCGATCTTTTGGTTTCGGCGCGATCTGCGGCTGGAAGATAATCATGGTTTATACCAGGCACTTAATTCGGGAAAACCGGTTTTACCCATTTTCATTTTTGATACCAATATTCTGAATAATCTGGAGCACGAAGATTCGAGGGTGACTTTTATCCTGCATGAGGTTCAGAATCTTCAGCGTCTGCTTGAAGAAAAAGGGAGTACCTTGTGGATTTATCACGGAACACCGGCTGATGCGTTCAAGCGTCTGCTTACAGAATATCAGGTTGCGGAGGTGTTTACCAACCAGGATTATGAACCTTATGCCCGCGAACGTGAAAAGACAATTTATGAGTTGCTCGAAGCAGAAGGTGTTCAGCTACGGGCATTTAAGGACCAGCTTATTTTTCACAAAAATGAAATTGTGAAAGCCGATGGAAGCCCTTACACGGTATTTACACCTTATAGTAAGAAGTGGCTGTCGAAATTGACCAAAAGCGACTATCAGGCTTTTCCTTCAGAAAAATTGCTTGATAATTTGCTTCAGACAAAGCCATTAAAGCATTACCATCACCCGGATTTAGGATTTAAACAAGGGCCTTACGAGGTTCCCCCTTTGGTTATTGATCTCCATATATTAGAAGGTTATGCCGATCATCGCGACTTTCCGGCTGTTAACGGCACTTCCAGGCTGGGGGTGCATCTGCGTTTCGGAACACTGAGCATTCGCAAGTTGACTGCTTTGGCAATAAGGCATTCATCAACTTTTCTAAACGAATTGATTTGGCGCAACTTTTACATGGATATCCTGTGGCATTTCCCGCATGTTGAAAAATCGGCATTTAAACCGGCTTACGATTTTATTCAGTGGAAGAACTCGGAGAAAGATTTCGCCCGCTGGTGTGAAGGAACAACCGGTTATCCCTTGGTTGATGCAGGCATGCGTGAGCTGAATGCAACAGGCTATATGCACAATCGGGTACGTATGGTTACAGCCAGTTTTTTGTGTAAGCACCTGTTGATCGACTGGCATTGGGGCGAAGCTTATTTTGCAGAGAAGTTGCTCGACTTTGAGTTAGCCTCTAACAATGGCGGGTGGCAATGGGCTGCGGGTTGCGGATGCGATGCAGCTCCCTACTTCCGTGTTTTTAATCCGGTATTGCAACAACAAAAATTCGACCCGGAATTTGCCTATATTAAGAAATGGATTCCTGAATACGGAACTGCAGCTTATCCGAACCCGATTGTCGATCACAAAAAGGCGCGGGAAAGTGCTATTCGTTTGTATAAAGAGGCTTTGGAGGAACGAAAATAACTTTGCGATTACTATGTGGGCAGACACCTGAAGTGATATACTAAACAATTTGGGCTGGTTAACAGTTATTATTCCAAGTTATTCACCTCGATAAATACTAAAAAGACAGCGATGAAAAAAACAACTCTTATTTTAGGATTGATGGTTGTACTTGCCAGCTGCAAGGCAAAAGGTACCAAAACTGGCGATAGCAAAATTGCCTACCCAATGCCTTCGAAAGTTAAAGTACTAGTGGAAAATAAATGTTTTGGTTGTCACAATAATGAAGGACATAGTGATAAGGCTAAAGCCGGTATCAACTTTTCCACCTTGGATCAGCTGGATAAGTTTAAAAAAATTGCTTCGTTGAATGATGCCCGTAAAGAGCTTGAAGGAGGTAAAATGCCACCGGCCAAGTTCGTGGCTAAACACCCTGATGCCGCATTAACGAAAGACGAGTCGGAAATGTTAGTTGGATGGATTAAGAGCGAAACTTCGTCGTTGTTACAACAATAGTCAAAGCAAATATATTTCACACCAGTTTCTTGAAATTTCGTAAAAATGAAAAAAATAGGTCGCTTCCTTTTATTAATAATTGTTGTTTTTGTAGTTCTTCAATTTATTCAACCCAAAAAAAACGAAGGACCAGTTACGGACAATCATTTGTTTCGTAGTACAACAGTTCCCGAAACAGATCAGCAAATCCTGAATGATGCATGCATGGATTGCCATTCGAATCAGACAAGCTATCCTTGGTATGATCGGATTTCGCCCGTTTCGTGGTACATCAATCATCATATTGAAGAAGCAAAAGGGAAATTGAATTTTTCGGACTGGGGAACGATGAGTCCGATAGATCAAGTGAGTGCACTCGAGCATATGCGCAAGGAAATTGAACATGGGGATATGCCCTTGAAATCGTATGAGCTTATGCATCCTAAAGCCCGGCTGAACCAGTCTCAGATTGATTCGCTGGTTAATTGGATTGGAGACTACCAGGTTCGTCTTGCCGATAAAGCTGCTCACTGATTCGTTTAAACAGCTTAACTATTTGGCAATTCGCTTTTTTAAATCATTCCTAATTGATGGGCTGATACTTGAATCGTACGAATTTATTTCGGGATTTAATGGCAAAACTTATTACTTTTGCTGCATCGATTAAATGAAATTATGTCAGAAGATCAGTTAAACCAGTTGGTGTACTCAAAGCAAGTTATTGAATTTGTTACTCTTGCCAACGAGTATTGTAAATTTATTGAAAATGCCGGCACCCTTGACCCAAGGGACATGCTTGGTAAGATTCAGAAAATTTTGCCATTGGTTTACTTAAAGGCTACCATGTTGCCCGAATTTGAAAGTACAGAAGAAATTGTGCTGGAAAAATTTGTGACTGAAGTTGATTATAGCTACTTACAGCAGCGTATTATGAATATGCTGGGGGCGCATGATGATTTTCAGGAGGTTTTTGACAAAGATATGCAGTTTAGTGAAGGCCCGCTGACCGAAAGTATTTCGGAAAATCTGGCCGACATTTATCAGGACCTGAAAGATTTTGCTCTTTCGTACCGTACAGGTGACGAGTATGTGATGCAGGAAGCTTTATGGGAATGCATGGATAATTTCAAAAACTATTGGGGGCAAAAGCTGGTAAACGCCTTACGTGCGATCCACAGCCTCGTGTATAGTGATATTGAATTCGAAAATGAAGTTAAAATACAGAACGATGAAGATGATGAGGGGGACTCATCAAAACCGGATTGGCTGAACAACATGTTCAATAATCCACTCGAATCATAGTTTTCGGGAAAATCGAATTGTTCTGGTCGAAATTGTTTTTTATTAGATGTTTCAGGAAAGTATAACAAAAGAAGAATTAGATGTCTTACCTTCAAAATCGTTTGGAGGTGAAATAACTGTCGTCGATTCTTATGAATTGGTTTTAGAAGCTGCAGAATATTTACAGAAAGCCGACTTATTGGGGTTTGATACAGAAACAAAACCTTCGTTTAAGCGCGGACAGATGAATAAAGTTGCTCTGCTACAGCTGTCGACAGCCGATCGGGCTTTTCTGTTTCAACTACACAAAACCGGCTTAAGTGCCGAGATTAAAACGATCCTCTCAAATCAGGAAATCACAAAGGTAGGAGTGGCCATTCGCGATGATATTAAAGCTTTGCAACGGTTGAGCTTTTTTAAACCGGGAGGCTTTGTAGAATTACAAGAAGAAGTGAAAGGTTTTGGCATCCAGGATTTCAGTTTGAAGAAAATCGCTGGTATTGTACTGGGAGTCCGAATCTCAAAATCTCAGCGTTTGACAAACTGGGAGGCCAAGGTGTTGACCGAAGGACAGCAGGCTTATGCTGCCACCGACGCCTGGATTGCTCACGAAATATTCCAATCGTTATCTGAAGCTCAATCATGACAAAAAATTTGGTTACTGTTGTTCTTAATAAAGGAAAAGAACAATCATTAAAGCGTTTTCACCCTTGGGTTTTCTCAGGGGCAATCAAAAAAATTACGGCTGAGGTTAACGAAGGAGACCTGGTGCGGGTTGTTTCCAATTCAAACGAGTACCTGGGAACCGGACATTACCAGATTGGCTCCATCGCTGTTCGCATTCTGACGTTTAAAAACGAGGAAGTAAATCACGATTTTTGGGAACAACGTCTTCGCGAAGCGATAAACCTAAGGGCTTCACTCGGTTTATTAAACAACGAGCACACGAATGTTTTTCGTTTGGTGCATGGCGAGGGTGATGGGATGCCGGGACTGATTGTTGATTTTTATAATGGCACAGCTGTCTATCAGGCTCACTCGGTAGGCATGTACCACATGCGTCACGAACTGGCCAAGATCCTGCAGGAGCTTTTGGGAGACCAGCTAATTGCCGTTTACGATAAAAGTGATAAAACGCTTCCGTATAAGGCTGATATTGAACCTGAAAATGGTTATCTGGTGGGCGAGTCGCAAGCCACCATCGTTAAAGAATATGATAATGCTTTTCAGGTGGACTGGGTGGAAGGGCAGAAAACCGGATTTTTTGTGGATCAACGGGAAAACCGTCGGTTAGTGAAAGAATTTTCCAATGGTCGTGATGTGCTCAATATGTTCTGTTACAGTGGGGGTTTTTCATTCTATGCCATGCAAGGAAATGCCCGTATGGTGCACTCGGTAGATGCTTCGGCTAAAGCAATTGATTTGACCCGTGCCAATGTTGAAATTAACTTTCCGCAAGATCCCCGGCATGAAGCCTATGTGGCCGATGCTTTCGAATTTATGCGGGATATCAAGGATAAGTATGATTTGATCATTCTGGATCCGCCAGCTTTTGCCAAGCACCGGAATGCTCTGCATCAAGCATTACAGGCCTACAAACGATTAAATGCCAAAGCCTTCGAACAGATCCGTCCGGGAGGAATTGTATTTACTTTTAGCTGTTCGCAGGTGGTAACGAAAGAGAAATTTCGGGAAGCTGTATTCTCCGGAGCTGCAATTTCGGGTCGGAAAGTGCGTATTCTCCATCAGTTAACACAACCGGCCGATCATCCTGTCAATATCTATCATCCTGAAGGTGAGTACTTAAAGGGGCTTGTCTTGTATGTTGATTAACCATTCATGGTTAAAATAGTAAATTTCGGTAAAAAAAGTGTTGCAGTTGTTTGAAGAGTCAAAAGTATCCATATATTTGTAATCAGCTATGGTGAAATGACTTGTAATCAATGCGCAAGGAAAGTACCTACCTTCCTGTGCATATTACAGATTTACCATTTTCTTTGAACTATTTATTGGTATTATTAGGTAGGGTCTCGCATTTTAGGTTGCAGTGATTTATACTCCTTCAAAAAGATCAATCTCCGTTCCAAAAATCCCGTGATTTTACCGCATGTTTTTTATTATTTTAATTTATTTATTTTCAAATTATGAACATTTACGTAGGTAATTTAAACTACAATCTTTCAGAAGAAGAAGTTGCGGAATTATTTTCACAATTCGGAGAAGTTGTTTCAGTAAAATTAATCACAGACAAAGAGACCGGTAGAGCTAAAGGTTTCGGTTTTGTTGAAATGGCTAACGATCAAGAGGGTGCTGAGGCTGTTTCTCGTTTGGACGGTGTTGACGTTCAAGGTAGAAACATCAAAGTAAACGAGGCTAAGCCTAGAGAAAACACAGGCTTCAAACCACGTCGCGAAGGCGGTTTCCAACGTCGCGAAGGCGGTTTCCAACGTCGTGAAGGTGGTTATCAACGCCGTGAAGGTGGTGGTGACCGTTTCGGAAGAAGCAATAATTACGAAGGCGGTGGTCGCCCACAAAGACGCGAACGTTACTAATTGGTAATTATATATGAGAAAAAAGATCGCCCGATAAGGCGATCTTTTTTTATTTAGAATTTGTCGGTAATCAATTTACAAACTTCCTCTAGAAATGTCTGGTCATCATTGTTGAAGGGAGCAGGGGAGTGGCTGTCTATATCGAGTTCAGCCACAAATTTACCCTCTTTCATTACTGGTACCACAATTTCTGACTGAACCTCCAGACCACAGGAAATGTAATTGTCAAGCTGGCTAACGTCTTGTACAATCATTGTTTCTTCCCGCTCAGCTACCTGACCGCAGACCCCTTTCCCAATTGCAATATGGGTGTGCTCTGTTGGCTTTCCCACGTAGGGTCCAAGGACAAGCTGTCCGTCTTGCAGAATATAAAATCCAACCCAATCGTAATGATAAATCTGCTCTTTTAGGGATGCACAAATTTTCAGCAGCAAATCTTCCGGCTTCGATTCAATCAATTGTTTTACCAGTTCAAGGCAATCTTCGAATTCTTTTTTCATCTATCTTCTCTTTGTTCTTGCTTGATAACCATTTGATGTTCGTGTGTAATCTTCTCGCAATATTTACATTTTAATGCCAATGGCTCTTTTGAAATGACCTTAAACGATGTTGTTACAGCTTCGTTGTTGGTGATGCATTT